>NZ_JBNTJW010000017.1:0-38157 GCF_051195055.1 Halobellus sp. EA9
GAATGGTCGCTCCCGATGGGCGTGACCGACTCCCTCGCGCTCGGGGACGGGGCATTGTATCTCCTCGGCCAACCGGAAACGGTAGCGGAGATCAACCAGGGTGGAGTGTACGTCGTCGAGTGAGTTCGTGTTGACCGTGTTCGAGTAGTTTTAGATCGTCACGATGTAGCTTGCAGCGTGTCTGTCGGTGTCCTCGGCTCCCTGAGATTTGGTACAAGACTCGCGCTGTGTATTCAGCAAGGCATTATGAACGTCAACGTAATCTGGTAGAAACTTCAGCGGTACACTCGCACTCTTGTCTCAATAGCTGATTCAGAAGATCAGACGAGAAAAGAACGGAGTAGCTTAGTCGTTCGTCGAAGTAGTAGTGGGATCGGCGACAGTATAGGTCCGGTCTCGGCTGGTGCCCTCAGCTTCCAGAAGATTGTACTGAGTCATCTTCGAGAGATAGTTCCGAACGGTGCGTTGGGTCCGGGGATCGTCAACGGCGTCCGCGTACCGGTCGTGAATCTCGCCCGGGCTCAGCGGTCCGTGCTCCCGAAGGATGTCGTAGACTGTGCGCTGGTGAGGCGTAAGCGAGTCGAGGCTCTTCTGCCGGATCTGTGCCCGGCTGTCGTCGGCCGCCTCAAGGAGCATATTGTCGGTGATCCGGTCTGCATTCGTTCGATCAGCAGTACTCGCCGCCGTCCGCAGGATCCCAATTGCCAGTCGGGCGTCGCCGGCAGCGGCATCGGCGATTCGATAGAGCTGGTCGTCGGTGATGACATCCTGTTCGAGGCCCCACTCCACGCGGGCGTGCAGGATATCGACGAGTTGCTCGTTGTGGTACTTGTCCATCCGGACGTGCTCGCTGGAGCGCAGCCGACTCACGAGCCGATCGTCGACGCGACCGAACAGCTCCTCCTCGTTGTTGGCGATACAGATCACAGCGAACTTCGGGATCGAGTGAAGGTTGTAGATCAACCCCGGATCTTCGAGCTGGTCGGCCTCGTCGAGGATCACGACCGTCCGGGAGTCGTCGTACTGCTGTAAGCGATCGATGAGCTCGTCGTGTGGGGTCGACTGGCGATGGATGTCGATCGTCCGTCCCAGATCGTCGAGGATCTGGTAGAGGGCACGGAACCGCGTGTAGTTCTGCCAGCAGTTGACGTAAGTCGCCTCGACGTCGAGAGCTTCCTCTCGGAGGCGTTCGATGACGAACTTCGAGATACAGGTCTTCCCGGCTCCACTCGGCCCGGTCACGATCGCGGTATCAGCAGGCTCACCGTTCGTGATCGGTTCGAGGACGCTGGAGAGGTGATTCACTTCCGCGTCGCGATGCTCGACCTCACGGGGAACGAAGCCGGCACGGAGGACGCGAGCATCACGGATCATACAGCGTTCGCTTCACACGTATCTCGCATCGGTACTAAATACTGACTGGGGTCTTTCCGGAAAATCGAATCCGGGCTGTGGATCCTGCTCGAAACGCCGCTGTCGGGTGATTTATTTCCGGAAACAGACCAGTTCCGGGAAGCGCGAGACGGGGCCGGACTTCAAGCGACAGTGAACCGTGCGATGACACTCGGACTGCCAACTGTCGTCGCTCAGTCAGTGTTTGAGTCAAGAGCGGGTTTACTTGTATGCCGTTAGTAGCGGGACGTGATATGACCTGCGAGCACGCATCCGGGTACCGTCGTCGGGGGTGGGGCCGCCCTCAAACCGACTGGAAGACCCCGCCAAGGGAACAGCCACACGCAGACACTCCCCGTCGGGAGAGCGACGACTGAGCGATGCCGGGATTCGTGACTCGCCTCGAAGCGGGGATGGAGCGTGCGCGAGAGCATCTCGTATTGACCGCCGTGCCGATCGTGTTTGCGTTACTGAATACGAACAAGATCCTGGCTATAGTCGGGTTCGATGGTGGACATATCGGCTTCAAATTCGGCTTTCCACTCTCCGTGATTACGGTGTGGCAGTTCGTGAGCGTCCCCGATTCTGGCGTGACCGTAAACACGGGGCTCCCGATCGAGATGCTGCCGGTCGCAGTCGTCACCGTGCCAGTGCTGATCGTCCTCCAAGCACTCCTCCAGGCAGGCTATTTTGGGAGCCTCAAAAATGCGCTTCTGGGCGAGCCCTACGACTTCGTCCAGCAGTGTCGCTAGTATTTCGGCCCGTTCCTGATCGTGACCGCGGCTCCGTATCTTGCGTTGCTACCCCTCGCGTTCGGGATTTTCGGGATCGGTTCCCTTACCGGGAACGTCGGCGGAGCCGCACTGCTGTTTGTGCTCCCGGCGATGGTGCTCTATCTCGGTGCAGCGTATCTCTTCTATCCAACCCCGTATCTGATCGTGCACCGTGGGAACGGATTGATTGACGCCGCTCGGCAGTCGTATGCATTGGCGATACAGGGCGGGCCGTACGTGACGTACACGATCGGCTTTGCGCTGTTTGTCTTCGGAGTGTCGCCGTTCGCCACTGGCTTCGTCGTGAACGTGCCGGTACTCGGTCTGCCAGTCGGCATTCTCGCAGGGAGCGTCCTCGGCTTGGGGGCGAACTTCACGACGATGCGATTCGTCGCCGACATCGACCCAGCAGCATCCGAGACGGTCTCGTGGGACACAGAATCTACCGACGGGACACAGACGTCAGTCTAGTGTAAGTATCAGCGCGAACCCTCACCCGGCGCAAAAGACGTTGTGGCCGGCCGGGGTCAATCGATCCGATCGAGCGACCCGTAGAGTTCTGCGTTCTGGATGTGCGTACAGAACTGCGCACAGAGCCGACAGCAGTCCTCTGCATCGGTGAACGTCCGGACGCTTGCATCCCAGCGCGTCTGGATGACACCGAGCATCGCACTGCGGACTGTTGGCTCGGTCGCAACCATTACCCGGCGCGTACGTTCCGGTGGCGTCACGTCGGCCGCCGGGCCCTCCATCTCCCCCGTCGAGAAGAGATCCTCGAGTACGCTCCCGATCTCGATGCCGACACCGAGGTTATCACCGACCTGTGGGGCGATGAAGATCGTTGCATTACTCGCTTGCGCAAAGGCGATACTCTGTGTGGCGGCATCCATCTCGTCGAGCGGGATCCCGACGTCGATTGCGAGAAAGGCATTAAAGCCGCGATCGCGGAGGCAGTCCCGCGTTTCCTGCAGGAGCCGCAAGACCTCGTCTTCGGCGTACTCGCCGCTGCTCTCGTCCCACGTCGCAAACGATGGGGCATCGGTTTCGACATCGGCGTCCGCCGGCAGCAGCGCGTCGACGTCGAACGTCCGGTATGGGCCCATCAGATAGACGAGAGCCTGTTCCCCCCGGACTGGAGCGAGCGCATCTGAATCACCGGCGGCACGGGGGAGAGTATCGATAATCCGTTGCCGCATTCGACTCGTCGATTCGGAACGGCAATATATAAATATCGGTGTTCTCAGGAATATTCTAGTCGAGAACGACTAAGTACGTGGCGTCCCAACGTAGGACCCGAGGCACTCCCAAATGTCCGAAACCGATCGCCAGCCAACAGAGGAGGTTCGTCAGCCGGAACCACCGCTTCCCGAGGATAGCGGGCTGACGCTCGAGGAGTACCTCGCGATGCAACAGGCGATCGGCCACCCGACGCGGTTCCGGATCCTCCGCACGCTCGTCGCCAACGAAGAACTGAGTGCTGCCGATCTCAAGGCCGTGGTCGATGTCGAACCCCACAATTTCCACTACCACCTCGACGAACTGGTCGACGTCGGACTCGTCGACAAGCGCCAGCGACGGACCGCTGACAGCCAGGGCTTTTACACGTACTATCGGCCAACGTCAATGGGGCGCGGTATTCTCGAGCACGGTGTCGAAGAGCTGATGCGCCGTGAACGGGAGTTCAACGACGCCTATTCGTAAGCTGTCGTAGGGTTCTCTGTCTGTGTCGTTCCCAATGTCTATCAGAACTTTTGCCGGGTTTCAGCACATCATATCGCCAACTAACAAACACAGTTTGCTGAATTGGATTGATCACTTCCGCAACCATCAGAACGTCTCTGCAATCCGTCTCGTGGCTGCCCTTGGGCTTCACTACCACGAGTACTGATCCATCGATTACTCAGGCGGTCGTCGTCACTGACCCACCGGTTACCCCCTGTTCCTGTCTGGGGTCGTGTAGATAGGTGAACGGCCACCGTGCCTTCGTCTGGCGAAATCCGAGGCAGTTCACCACCCCGGTTTCTCATATCAGAATGGCTGGACAATGTCGATATCGCACACCATTAGCATAATGTGGATAATGTGAATAATGTAGGTTCCGTACATTTTGTCATTGGCCCTTGAGGTGTAGCGATAATTGTGATGGCTGTGTGCGAAATGTAGATAATGCAAATTGTGTAGATTACGTTTGATTGGTGGAGATCAGGGCAAATTGGGATTGTGCTTACAATTAGAACAATGTGCAAAATGTAGATTGTGTGGATAGCGCGCCCAATTTGTCTGACGCAGAATTAAGGTGGGTGAACTTCATTAGCCGCGTATGAGCAGGGCAAAACTCACATTATCAACGAGACGTGCGCAACTTTCAAAATCTACACAATGTGGATTGCCTACGAAATGTACAAAATCCACTTATCGCGGGGGGCTGACCTATGAGTGCTGACGAGTTTGAAGGACTTCCTGGAGCAGCTGTCTCATTGCTCAAGGGGGGTGTGGGAAAATCCACGATCGCGCTCAACATCGCTGATCGGCTCGCTGACCGCGGCTATGAGACGGTACTGCTGGATCTGGATAAGGACGGGCATATGACGACCCAGCTTGGGTATGACGATGCGTACGACCGCGATGCGAACCTCGGTGACGCCCTTATCGATGGTGAAGACCCCGAAGACCTGCTTATTGAGACGGACTTCGGCGTTCACCTCCTCCCGTCGAGCAACGAACTCGAGAACGTCGAGACGAGGCTGAAGGACGAACGGTTCGCAGACGTGAAGCTTCGGCGGAATGTCGTCGATCCGCTCATCCAAAACGGATACGACTACGTTATAATTGATGCCGCCGGCGGCCGTGGGAAACTCTCCGACAACGCCCTCATCGCCGTCCAGCGCGTTATAATCCCGCTGATTCCGCGTGCTGGCTCGATCAACGGCCTCAATAAGATGATTAAACGCCAGATCTCCCCAATCCGGGAGAATATCGGGTTAGATATCCTCGCAGTCACTCCGAATATGATTCGCGAAACGATGGGGCAACACAACGAGCATCGGACTCTCGTTGAAAATCTCAACCGAGAGTTCGGTTCGTTCGTCCCTGAGTACGCCCGTGTGGATCCGGAGATCTTCGACGCTCTCGATGAATCGGGACGCACTATCGATAGTATCCCGAAGCCTGGGATTCGAGAACGGACCGCAATTTCCCGCGCCTTCAAGCAAGGAATGCCCGTCTCGGAGTTCGACGAAGATTGCGACCAGATCCCGAATTTCGACCACTTAGCGGACCTCGTGGAGGAACACAGCTATGCCTAATGAGGACGACCGTTTCGGGGACGTCGCTGAACAGCTCAAACAAACGGAAGAAGGAGTAGAATCGGACGACGACGAACGTACTGACACCCAGGATGAACCGCAACCGGATGAGGAGATAGCTACTGAGGACACAGAGTCGGAGACTGAGTCCACTCCTGAGCAGGATGAGGATAGGGAGGATGCGGACGAATCCACCGGTGGACCGGCCTTCTCCTTTGACGAGACCGATATGCACGGCTTCTATGTCCGGGAGGAGACGTGGAATGGCGTCACCCGGATGCGATCCTCGGTAACTGCGGCGTGCTCTATGTTTGATGTTCCCGAATTTGAGGGAAGAGAGTTTCAAGATGCGTGTCTCCAGGTGATTGCGGACCACGGTGATGATGTCGCCCTTCAGATTCTCCGGGAGCGTGGTATCGAAGCCGATGAGGAACGTGTCCAGGAAGTTGTGGAGATGCTGAGCGAGCAAGCTACGAACGACTAATATTGGATTTGGTCGATTCCCCTCACCATTCAGATTTTGTGCGCATTGTACATTATGTAGATTGTGTAGCAAGCTATCTGCTTGCAGTCTAGCGATTATTCTCAGAACTGGGCCCGAACGGTGGTCGCGCAGTAGTTAAGATTGGTCTTCTCAATGCATATAGCAGTCCGGCATAGTTCATAAATAGTATGAAACCGTAGTCTGGGATAGATTGATGGCACGAATCACCGGCTCCTATCCGGACGACCTTGACCTCCTCATCGAAGGTGCTGTCGAGGCTGGTGTGTTCGGGGGGAAAAGCGATGCGTTGCGAGAGTTCGTGCGTGAGTACTTCGAGGACCACGAAAACGAACGTATCGCAGCTGCGGTCGCCCTCTACGAACGCGAGCGAATCACGCTCGGTGATGCTGCGAGACTTGCTGCTGTTGACCGCTGGACTATGCGTGACATCCTCCGTGAGCACGGCGTCGAACTCCGCTTCGGACTCGCTGACGAGGACGACGCAGCGTACGAGGTAGCGGCAGCGAGCGAGCTCGAGTTCAGTGATGCAGACTCTGAGAGCGAGGGGACGCGTTCGAAATGACAGGCGGCGGTATTCCGCCGAACCCGAGTATCGACGCCGCGAACGGAACGTTCCGCGGATAGACCGCGGGCAGCCGGGAAGGGGGACGCCAGCCGCCACGCTTCTCACGAAGCTCGTGGAGCGGCTCGATATCGGGGAGCCCCGGCGAGCCACGTTCGGCGAACAGCGCCTTCGCTACAGCCAGCAACACCGTCACCAGTCCCTCGATCCAGTAGAGCACCAGCAGCGAGGAGATGTTCCAGCCGAGGGCCAGGACGCCGACCAGCGGAACGAGATTGGCGACGGCCGCAACGCTGCCCACGCGATGTCTTTGCCACTCCGTCGGTGGGTGGACACGCATATATCAACCGAGTTGTGGACGCGAGGTCTTGCAGCGTTTCATACCGCCGTGGACGAACGGCCGACGCTCATCGCCAGCGCCGGGCGAGTTCGTAGGCGAGGGTCACTGGAATAGTGATACTCAAGACCACGAACGTCACGTCGTCGACCGTCGGACTGGATCGAGTGAGCGCGGCGACGAACACGAGCGCGCCGACGGCGAGGACCCCGACGACGGTCGCAACGTAGTCCGGGCTCGTCCAGTCCGCTCGGGACGTATCGGAGGGCACGTGCGATGGCACCACGGTGTCGTATCGAAGCGATCATCAAGAATTTTGATGTCGGATCTCTCACGGCGACGGTCATAGCTTCCTCCCCTACAGCTCTATGGACATATGGACGACGGGTACGCAGTCGATAGTCTCCCGCAGCTGTGTCCGTGGCGTCGTCATCCGCCCGGTCCACCGACGCGGTCAAGGACACGATCGAGCGGACCACTGTATGCCAGTTTGCTCCCGGCCCAGGAGGCCATCACCCACACGCCGGCGCCGATACCGGCGGCGATGGGGTCCGGCAGTATGGCTGTCGTCGCCTCCCACAGGAGGCTTCCGCCGACGCATCCCGCGACGAAGACGGCGGCGAACGTGAGGTGGTGTGGGAGACGGCCCGCTTCGTGTGCGTGACCGAGGCTCACCACGACGAGACCGAGGAAGAGCCACACCGCGACGAGCGCGGACGCCGTGGTCTGTACCCGACCGTCGGTAACGAAGCCTCCGGTGATGAGCACAGCGAGCGCGGCGACGGCGAGGCCGCGGCCGGCGGTCCGGAGCCATCCAAATCTTGCCATCCATCCAATCCGAGGTGCCAATGCAAAATTTCGTTACGGTTAGTCACGCGGAACCACCTACGACCTCGAGACGTGACCGTCCGATCCGTCGGCGTGAGCGCACGGGAGCGATGACGCGTGAGATGTCCAGTACCAGCAGCGAATCCCGACCGAGCCGTACGATGGCGACCCACACCGCACGGGTTTATCACGCGTCACACGAAGCCCGGGACGTGCCCTCCATCCGCGACCTTCGACCCCGACTCCTCACGCCGGAGAATGTAGGTATTACCGTCGCCATTGTCCTCTCGGTCGCCGGCGCGTACGCGATCCAACTCCGCGTTAGTGCGGGCGTCGCCGCGTTCTTCGGACTGATCGTCCTCGGCGTCTCGACGCCGACGACGCTCACGTCACATAGCCTGTTGGGGACACGGGTCGCCTCCGCAGTCGTCCGCACGGGCGCCGCGTGTACCGCCACCTTCGTCATCTACGTCGGGTCGTTGATTGTCTTTTCCGGGCGGGACGGGAGTCTCCTCGATGCTGCAGTGGCGTTCACCCTGACCGCACTCGCGGTCGAGGCTGCCGCTCGTATGTTAGATTGAGAATCGGATATGCGTGCGGCAGACAGCACTCTCATACTGTTGGATTGCCATATTCACGACCGAGATGGAACTCCCCGTGGGAATCACGACCCTCCACCTCTCACGAAAGAGCGTGTACCTGCTGGTCCTGGCGGTCGCCCTCATCGGGGCCGGTGGGTACAGCTACGTCCAGCAGGGACAGGCAGTCGGCGACGCCGTCGCCGTCCAAGCGACGGTCGATAACGCACGCGTGGAGCGACTCGACGCCGGCAGAGGCATCGATTACGAACCGGAGATCGAGTACACGTACGAGTATCAAGGCGAGACGTACACGAGCGAGCAGGTGTTCCCCGGGCCGACGATCCGAACCTACTCGAACCGGTCGAACGCGCAGTCCATCGTTCGGTCGTACGAGCCGGGGACGACGGTTCGGGCGTACGTGCGGCCATCGGATCCGAGCAACGCGTTCCTGATCAGGGAGCGGACTCCGTGGCCGGCGCGAGCGGTTGCCATCGGGGGCGTCCTGCTGTGTATCGTCGTACTCGCCGGACTGGGATCGAAGCATCCGGGGCAGTACGAACTCCGCCCGGAGCGCGAGGTGCGGTCGCCGCCGTCCCGAACGTGGGTCGAACGCAACGACGAGACGCTCCGTCGGCTGTCGAAACGGTCACTCGCTGTCTGCTTCGTGGCGTTCTGGCTCTCGATGGTCGGGCTGTTTTTCGGCGTCCTGAGCCTCTCTGACAGTTCGGTGCAACCGGTGCAGGCCGACCTGCTCGGACCGGTCGGCCTCCCGCTGCTCGCGGCGGCCGCCTTCTGGATCGGCATAATCCTCTCGTTGTGTCTGTACGGCGTCCAGTCGTTCAGTCGGTACCGGCGGCTCCGGCGGCGGCTCCCCGAACCGCGGCCGCCGAGTCCATTCAGACATCCGAGTCGGCTCGTCACGATACTCGGGACCGACGGCGACGAGTTACCCGAGTACGGACGGCGCGTCCGGGTAACCGGCTGGGCGTTCCTGATCGCCATCGGGATGACCGCCGTCCTCGTACAACTCCTCTACACGGCGAGCTGAGACGCATCTGGGCGGCCGTCTCCCGTGGATTCGAGCCGGATCGAACAGTCATCCGAACGGTGTGGCCCCGTCGATTCAGGACGTCCTGTGAGCAGCGGTCGCCGACAGAAGCAGGAACGCGAGCAGCCCGAGTTGCCACACGACGACGCCGAGCACCCCCGAGTTCGACAGCCCGGCGTATTCGCTGACCGCCAACGGCCCGACGCTCACCCCGAACAGACCGACTGCATAGCCGAATTTATGCTCACGGTCGGTGAACTCAATGTGCGTCCCGAGGAGGGGGATGTCGAACGCGAGGTAGAAATACGCCGCCCCGGCGTAGGTCGCTGCCGTGGCGAGCGCGGGGAACCAATCCGGAAGGAGGAACTGATAGACGACGGCACCACTCACCACTCCGAACAGTCCGGCGACGGGGAGTGCTACCTCGGGGGCTCTATCGGTCATAGTACGAAGGTAGGCGGCTCGACACGTCGGCCGACTCCGTTCAGTACGGGTTCCATACGTACACCACCCCTGCGTACAGGACACCACTTATCGCTCCAACAGAGAGTGCTTCGATACTAGCTCTCTCGGTGAGCAGAAACGCAGTCAGCGAAACGACGGCGAACCAGAGCGCCCCGTGAACCAGGGATTGCTGCTCCCGTGATAGCGTCTTCGACCAGTTGCCGACGGCGGTCCAGTCGTCAGCCCCCATCGGTCAGCGACCCGTTCGGGCACCGATGGCTGAACCGCGAGCGTATCGAGCGCCGTACCACTGTGACAGGCCAGTCGTGGCGAATGCAGTGGCCATCCGTGCTTTCGAGTCACTATGCGGGAGGGCATCGTCAGTCGGGATGGGCATATTCGAAATCCGGGTGGGAGATTGATAACCATTGATGCTCGTTTCCACGTGAGAGACGAATCTCGGGCCGGGGACCTCACGGATCGACACTGCGACTGCGGCCGCTTTTCGTCATCTCTCTTGTCACAGCGTCAAAACGCGGTACGTAGAGCCCACCGTAGGTAGTGAAGCGGAACGCGGCAACCAGCGTGGTGCCGATCTATGAGCAGAGATCGACGAAGCCCGTACGTAATGGGAAAACGACTAAATGGAAAGAGCATTTTACATTCACTCGTGATGGAGCTCCAGCGAATCATTCCGATACTCACCGCACTGCTCGGCGTACTGCTGGCGAGCATCGGGTTAGGCGCCACGGACAGCCTCGTGATTGAAGCTGGCGCAGTTGTCGCCGGCGTGGCCACCTTCGGCGGGGGCGTGGCCTGGTACCGACGACAGCGAGAGCGAGCGGACGAGGTCAGAATTGACGAGCGGATCGAACACCTTGCGTACCGTTCGGGTGAGCTTGCATTCAGAGTCTCCCTCGCCTTCGGAATGATTTTGTTCTTCATCGTCGAGGCAGAAAGCGTACCGGTGACGGCCAAAGAGGGTCTCGTAATCTTGATCTTGGGTATGGTTGCCGCTCGCTTCGGACTGTACGAGTGGTGTAAACGACAGTCAGTGTGAGAATCGTGGAAAACGATCTCAAAGTCCGGCGAGCAAGAGTGGACGTGACACAGAAAGAGCTCGCCGATGCCGTGAACGTGACCCGACAGACGATTAACGCCATCGAGCGAGGGCGGTACGACCCGAGTTTGGAACTGGCGTTTGCGCTCGCGGAGTTTTTCGACTGCGATATCGAGGACATCTTCCACCCTGAAACGGAGTGAGAACTTCCGTTTTGTTCGGCACCGTCGGGGGAACTGTATCAGCTCGTGGCTGGATCGCCATGCGGGAGATAACGCCTGAATTCGGCCAAAGAACGTGCCGAGAGAAGCGTTTCGGCCTACGAAACAGCGCTCGAATATTTTTACAGCTCGATAGCATATCTCGGTATGAAGCTAATGAGAGCAGGCTATTGTCCGGATTGCAATGTCCAAATGGAGCAGACGAACGTAACTGCTGAGGGGGCCGGAGGCCTCTATATCGGAACTGAAAGAGACGGTGGTATGCTCGACCGACTCGGTGTCGGGCATCGACTTCCGCTCTCCGCACCCCTCTGTCCGGAATGCGGAGTGATGCAACTTTACGCGGACCGTTCGGAGTAATCAAGAGAGCCTCGTATGTCCTCCATCGAGTCGTTTCCGATAAAACGCGGCACAGCATACTTCTCCGAGGATTGTGTGCACTTCGACGAGTCGCTTTCCGGCTACATTCAGTCGGTCTATCGAGAATATTGGCAGAGTGAGACGTGGTGGCACAACGGAATCTTTGTCGGATACATACTCGCATTTCCGATCGGACTCTGGTGGACCGTCAGCGCGGTCCGCAGTGGCGATTTCTCACTCCTCGCTATCGTGATCGGTCTGATGATCGTGCTCTGGCTGGTGGATCGCGTGCGTGGATTCCGATCGCCGGATCGGATTCGACTCGACACGATCGAGGAGGTCTCTGCAACGGATGGCCAGAAAGGACTGACACGCCCCCGACTTATTATCACGTACACCGAGGGAGGCACGACTTATCGGCGTCGCGTGAATCTTCCGTCGCTCTACACGAGTGGCGGTGAGACGGCATACGAACGGGCACGGACGGCGTTTGCCGAGCGCGGATTCTGAACGATTCCCGTATTGGTCGGTACGGCCTCCCTGCGAGGGAGAGTCACCGCTCCCGTGTCTGGTATACCATTACGTCGGCTCCGTTCCATCAGCACTATTAATTGATTATCGGCATAACGTTCTCGCGATGCCCTCCACACGAACTGTCGACCGGCCACGGGAGGCACGCGCCGCCGCGCAGCGATATCTCAGACGTGAACGACCGCTGAGTGCGCTGATCGTCGTGCTCGCCGTGGCTGGGTTCCTCGGTACGTTCATCGCGACGTCGCTGGCACCCGCAGTCGTCGTCGGGGGACTGCTGATCATCGTCGCGCGTGCCCCAATCATCGAATCACTCGGGACCGTCTGTCTTCGAACCGACGAGGACGCCGAGTCCGTCGCCGAGTCGTTCACTGGGCCGACACCACCGATCCTCGTGTTTCAGTGGGGTATCGCTGACGAGATCCGTACTGGAGATGAAGCGGTCACGTACCGGCTCTCGTATCTGTTCGGCCTGCGGTCGGTCGAGGTGACCGTCGATACCCGGACAGATCGGACACCGGATGGCAGCCGTCGGATCGAGTTGGAAGTCACGGTGGACGGCCAGCCGTGGTCGACGTACGTCGTCACCGTCGACACCCGGGACGACGGGACCGTCATCGAGTACGAGTACACGGCGGATCGGCGATTCGGCCTGCGGCGGGTTCCCCAGCGAATCGTCGCGAACCGGTACCGGGACGAAGCGCTCGAAGCTCAAGGGTACGCCGTCGTCGAGCGAAACGAACAGTACGGCGCCGCTATCTGAACGACAGACCAGCGATGTTGCGGAGGGCTGAAACAGGGATCGCTGAACGGCTCGGGATCCCTCCGGGTTACCTTTCGCCGATCGGTATGCATCTACTGCTCACTATCGGGATCCTATGTTTCGAGTGGGATATCGTTGAGATGATATTCATCTATTTGAGTGAAATTGTCGTCGCCGCCGTTCTATTCGCGATCGTCGCACTGTTTGCAGCACAGCCGGTGGAAGATGACGACGCTGACGGGTGGGGTGAGGACCCACGCCCGGTGCAACCGGTTCCACTTCTTCCGCCGATCTATCCGCGAAACGTCGGTCTGATCGTGAATAACGTGTTTGCGTACGCCGTTTTCTTTTTGTTTTTCGTCGTTATATTCGTCTCAGTCGTGGATCGGAGCGTGTCGTCGTTGCTCTCTCCGACGGCCGGCCTCGTGATACTCGCCATCTGTGTCTCACAACTACGACGCGTCTGGCGCGAGTTCCTCGTCGATCACTCGTATCGAGACCGATCGCCGGCGGAGGCCCTCGAACTCGGCCTTCGACCGGTCGCCAGGTTCGTCATCATCGCCGTGTACGTGGTCGTACCCACCACCGTCGTCGTGTTGACAGCTGGGTTTGTCCTCCCCGATATAGTATCGGGGCCTGTCGTACTGTTGGCGTACGTCCTTCCGATCGGGGCCGCGAGAGTGTGGTTGCAGGACGATGCCGTCGAAACGGTGCTTCAGCATCGGGATTGACGAACGTACAGTGCTCCAATTATTATGTCTGGGCGGCACGTATGCGAGAGCGTGAACCCCGCAGCGGAGGAACTGACGCCCGTCATCATCGGAGGACTGAGCGGCGTTCTCGCGATGCTCTGGCTAGCGAGCATCGGCTATCTCCAGGGCTACGGGATCAGCGCGATCCTAGCACTTTACACGGTCATCGGCGCGAGCATCGCGCTCGTCGGCGTGTTCGCCGAGCGAGCGGTCGAGCGCATCTGACGTTGGTCTGCCGTGTGTTGCGACAGATCGGCCCCGTATTGGGACGGGGAACGATCACTTCAACTGGAACGTGAGTAGGCGCTCGGTCAGTCCAGCGAGAAGCCAAGCGATCAGGTTGACTGCGTGCAGGCCTGCGAGACAGACGACGACACCGACTGCTGACGCAGCCAGCGCCTCTGGAAGCGTATTGATGCTGGCTCCGAACAGCGATCCGGCGTCAACATACGACGACCCGACCTCGATGGTACCACGGAGGCCTGTGAACTCGTATTCGACACCGGGGATCCAGTAGAGAAAGGGTGTGGCTACGAGCGTGAACCCAAGCGAAAACACGACTGTAATGGCAACAAACAATGCTATACCGACGGCAAACGACGCGAACCCGAACCCGACGAGCAGGTAGTTACCGGGGGAGGTTACAATCGCTTTCAGATACTCCGTCATCGACAGTTCATGAGGGTCGGCGAGGCTGACGGAGACGTCACGCCCGCGGAGTCGGCCCAAGAGCTCCGCTTCGATCACACCCATGTAGCCGCCGAGCGCGAGAACACCGGCCAGTATCGGGATGCCGACGACCATCGGAACCAGCCCCACCCCCAGACTAAGACAAGTTATCAAGACTGTGAAGTAAGCGATGCCAAGCGGAAACCGGGCGAGCAGATACGCCAAGTTCGCATAGGTCTCACGACGAAAGCCGACGCCGAAGATACGGTTCGGGATTGACCGCCCGCCAGCTTCTGCCGTATCGAACTGTTGGCTCCGAGTCATACCGTGGTGATAGTAGGGCCAGCCTATCAACCACAGACCACTGTTCCAGTCTCGGAAACAGCTCACTTCAACCTGGCCACAGCTGACTCCCAGTTCCGTCTGTACGGGGAATTTCGCACTCCCGGGTCGGTCAGTCTACTGGAGAGCGCCGACCAAGTTCGGTCCTGGAGTGTTTCCGAGCACGAAATTTCGAATATGTCTTTTTACGACTTGGCATCAATACTGAGCTGAGACCAATGGATACGCGCCAGTGTCCGGACTGTAACGAGTCATTGGAGCGGATGAAGCTGAACGAAAGTCACGGACAGCCATCAATCGTTTCAACGGAAGGTGGACTCGTTAGCCGACTGATGTCCGGGAGCCTCACACCAGTTCCATACGTCTGTCCCGAGTGCCAACGGACGTTGTTATATGCGGAAGAGTAAAATCGCCTGACTCGCGGTTTGTCGGTCTGGTACTGAGCGGTTCACCTGTTCAAGGTGGGAGATGAGCCTGTGCGAGATACAGGCCGTACATGCAGCACTCAACTACTGTTGATTTCGGATCGGTATTCGTGAATCAGTTGCGCAGTAAGCCCGGGGAAAGAACGTTTCGCACTGGGAGTATGAGGCTACTCAGACCTCGTATCCCAGTGAGATACGGACTTTGGTTCCATTTTTTCGAATAAAGAATCCTCCGGTTGGTTCATCGTATTCGTTTGCTATTGATTCGACCTGTTGTACCTCCCGTGGGGAGAGGTCCCGTACCTGTGTCGCGTTCTCGGAAATCGCTTCTGGATTGCACCGTTCAGTGATGGTGAGCGCGTGAATACCGTCCGATTGTACTGAAGTACCCCACTCTCGTTGGCTTCGGTCATGTGTTCCACAATTTCTACAGTTAGTAGCCCCCGCGTGATGGTGTTTCGGGACTCTGTGACTGCGTAGGGCTGGGGAACACGGTTGGAGACTCATCCGTTGAGGCAGTTGCTTGTTCGGGAACCGGTGAACGTGTAAGGCTTTGAGGCACGTTCGTTGC
The DNA here is from genome assembly GCF_051195055.1 of Halobellus sp. EA9. NCBI lineage: Archaea > Methanobacteriati > Methanobacteriota > Halobacteria > Halobacteriales > Haloferacaceae > Halobellus > Halobellus sp. EA9. The sequence goes on from NZ_JBNTJW010000017.1 coordinate 15,470, forward strand.
AGTCGGAGATTCGTCCGTGGTGGCAGTGTCTGCAGGTGAGAAATTACTACAACCGGCTACCGTCACCATCAGACAAAATAATCCGACCGCAAACAGTTTGCCATTGCTGGAGGGCATCAGCACTTCCGGCATTCCATATCACAAATAAAATAATTTTTGATTGGGTGTGTTCCCTGTATCGACCGATTCGAACAACACCGATTCCAACATCCCACTGAGAATGATACGCGCCCTGTATCCAGCAGACGAGCCGAAACACATCATTCTCCGAAGATTTCAGCAAAGCCGAAGCGACTATATTTTGCTGAAATCTGTGTCGTCGAAGCGTTTGGGAGCAGTGTTTTGAGTCGCGTAGAGGTACAACGCCGTTCTGGCGATTCCACTGAGCGCCTTCCCGACGAGTAGGCCAACGCTGACGGCAGTGCCGCCGATCAGGAGCGTGGCCAGCAGTTGGCCCGTCCCCAACCCCGTTGTCACGACAAAAGTCAGCCCTCCAAGAACGATGCCGGCAAGCACTAACAGGAGTGTTACCACATCGATCGTTCCCAGCGCACCGATAGACTCGCCCCAAGTGTCTTTGAACGTCCGTGCACTTTGCTTGAACATCTCCGTGACCGACGGATCCCGGAAAACAATCACCGGGATGATAAAGAACGTCATCACACTCCACGCGACTGCGAAGATCCCGGCGACGATCTGGGTTACGATGTTGTTTTCACTTTCAATCAGTCGAATGACAACGCCGATGACGGCGGCAACGAGCGACCAAGCCAACAGCGGTAGTTTCCGATGCCAGGCATCAGCGAGCGCTCCCCCAATCGACGGTTCGTCACCGTTGAAGACAGTCCGCGTCGCCGCGACCAGTGCCGCGGTAAAAAACGACGCAACGAACGTCTCGAGAAGGTACGCGACGAATAGTGTCGCGTACATCGCCGGGCCGGGGTCCTGAAGCAACGGACCCATCACGTAGAGACCACCCAGCAGCGTCGCTATGAATACGGCGCCCGAGAGCCCGCCCAGCAGCGGGAACGCGAGAAGTCTCGGATGAGATCGCAGCACACGGCCACTTCTTCGTGCCATAGCGAACCCGATCCTGAGGCGGCCAATCAATCCCATATTATGCTCCCGTGTCGCGCGAAATAAGGGCGATTCGCTCTGTTTCCAAGCCAGCGAATCCGGACGACGATGATTACGGATTCTTTTGTTTTGCCATTGTATGATAGCACCCTCAAATGACCGCATAGGAATATTCTATCAAACTGCTTTTTTATACGCTACTCCGAGAGCCGATCACATCAGCGCACATCCCGAGACACGCCTGTTCGGTCGGTCGTCGATTGGCAACGACTGCCGCGAATTTTCGACGGAGCCACCCGGAACTGCTACAAACGGAGCCGACCCCCTCACATCGACGAATCCACATCCGCTAGAGGTTCGCAGTCTTGAACCGGAGGTAGCCGAGCGCGACGGGGACGAGCGTCCACGCGACGAGCAGTCCAAGAGCGGCCAGCCAAGCGACGTACGCGACGCCACTGTCGACGTACCGACCGGCCCGGTCGACGGCGAACCCGGTCCGGACGAGCAGGTCGAAGGACTCGCTCGGAGTCGCGAGACGGACGAAGAGAGCCCAGCCCGGCATGTCGTTCGTGACCGCCGTGTCGAACCGATGGAGGATTAACAGCACCGCAGTATGGAGGTCCTCCCAGAGGACGACCGTAACGAGATACGTACCGACGGCACCGACGGTCACGCGTCGGCCAGTCGCGGTCGACAACGAGACACCGACGGCCAGACCGACGAACGCCACCCCGTACAGTACCGTCACGCCGGCGAACCACGGTAGCTACGGCCACGGCACCCCGCCGTCGGCGAGGGCGATGGCGACGCCACCGCCAAGACAGAGCGCGAGTACGGTCGGCGCGGCGAAGACGACGCTCCGCCCGACGAATTTGCCGACGGTCACGTCCCGTCGGGAGTGTGGAACGGAGAGTGCGAGTCGGAGTTGCCCGCTGGTCCGCTCCGCGAGGATCGACTTGTACCCGACTAGGAGCGCAACGAGCGGGGTCGTCACCGCGACGACCCCGGCGAGGCTATCGACGTACGTCGGGAACGAGCCGTCGTCAAGGAGGAGTTCGACGGCAGCGACGCCGACGAACAGGAGGATCTGCACCCCGCCGACGATCCAGATGCCGACCGACCGGCTGGCGGCACGGACGTCCCGGAGGGCGACGTCGCGCCAGGTCACGCGAGGTCCGTCCACTCGAACCGGAGTATCACGACCGACAGCGGGCCGAGGAGCCAGCCGACGAAGACCGGGAGCGCGAGCGTCGGCCCGTCATACCACGCGCCGGCTCCCTGGTCGCTCGTAGCCAGGGCGGTGACGAGCGTCTTGAAGACGCTGCCAGGATCGAGTTGGGCGCTAACTTGAATCACGGTTTGGATTGGACCGTCGGTGATCCCCGCCGCGATCAAGCCAGCCTCGGCCCCCGCAGTGACGGCATCCCAGACGATGACCAGCACGAAGAGCGCGACGACGCTGAGGACGAGCGCCCGTCGGTTCGTCGCGACCAGCGCGGATGCCGCGACGCAGATCCCGACCCAGGTAGCGCCGTGGGCGACGCTCAGGAGGACGAACGCCAGAAAGCGGAGCGGCTGCAGCGTTCCGTACGGATAGACGACCAGGACGCCCGCAATCGCCATCCCGACGACGGTGGCGGCAGCCAGCACGCCCGCTCGGCCGACGAATCGTCCGAGCACGAGCGTCGATCAGCCGTGTGGCATCGAGAGCGCGAGCCGCAACGCGCCGGATTCGTGTTCGCGGGCGATGGCACCGTAGCTGAACAACACACCGATGGGGGCAAGCAACCCCCCGAGCCATCCGCCGACAAAGGCGCCGAACCGACTCGTCGTGATCGGCTCGGAGCCCACGACGGGGTAGACGTACGCCGCGATGGACACGACGCCGATCAGGCCGACGAGCGCGACTTTCGTGAGTCGGGCGTCGCGTACCAACCGCCAGTCCCGGCGGGCGATCACGCGCCACGTCACGCCCGTTCGCCTCCGGTGAACTCGACGAACATATCTTCGAGCGACGCCTCTTCGGTACGGAAGTTGACGACCTCGACGCCGGCGTCGTGCAGTTCGACCAGCGCGTCCATCTTCGCGTCGTTCGTACACGTCGCCTCGATGGTGCCGTCGCGTTCGACCGCCGTCTCGACGCCCTCGACCCGTTCGACGGCGTCGAGGGTCCCGTCGTCGACCCGGTCGGGCGTGATGACCAACTTCGCTCCACCGCCGATGGCCTCACGCAGCCCGGCGATGGTGTCGGTCGCGATCAGCCGGCCGTTCTGGAGGATGCCGACCCGGTCACAGACCGCCTCGACCTGTTCGAGGACGTGACTCGAGAAGAAAATCGTCGCCCCGCGGTTGGCCTCCTCACGGAGGATAGTTCGCATCTCCGCGGCGCCGTTCGGATCCAGCCCGGTCGTCGGCTCGTCGAGGACGAGCAGATCCGGCTCTCCGACGAGCGCCATCGCGAGCGCGAGCCGCTGGCACATGCCTTTCGAGTAGTCCGCCGCCGGGCGCGCGGCGTCGTCGCGGAGCCCGACGCGGGAGACCACGTCGGCAGGGTTCTCGTCGACGCCCTTCGATCGGATCCCGTATTCGACGTGTTGGCGGGCCGAGAGGCCATCGAAGGGGGCGTACCCCTCCGGCAGGACGCCGAGGCGTTCCCGGACGGCGACGCCGTCGTCCCGGCAGTCGTGTCCGAACACGATCAGCGTGCCGTCGCTCGGCGTGACGAATCCGAGCAGGATGTCGATGAGCGTCGACTTGCCCGCGCCGTTCGGCCCGAGGAAGCCGAAGGTTTCGCCGGCGTCGACGGTCAGATCGACGCGATCGAGAGCGAGTACGTCGCCGTAACGCTTCGAGAGGTCCGTGGCGCTAATTACTGTCACGGGATGCTGGGACGGGGTGGCGGTCGATGAATACCCTACCGAGGTTTCAGACTCGGCAACAGCGACACCACTGTTCCGTCGGACCTGTTGGGGCCACGAGTACCGGTCCGGAATCGACCGGCCGTCGTCCTATGCCGCGTGCGACCGGAGCGTTTGCCCGGCACGCCAGAGAAAGGTGGCAACCAGCGGGAGCAACGCCGCACACATACTGAGCGTCAGCGTCTGCGGAACGATCCAGGGCGTCACGAACGCCATCCCAACCCCGACGAACGGACCGACAGCCACGGTGATCGTCGTGCTCATCAGCAGCCGTCGCTGGCTGTCGTCGAACTCGATGCCGTGCCCACCCGTCGGCGGAATTAACAGCCCGAGCGGGAGGAGAAACAGACCGGCCCAGACGACGAGCGACAGCGTAAGGAGCGCAACCGCCGGACCGAACAGCCCTCCCGTTCCCGGCGATGGCAGCCGTACGAGCGCCCGGTAGCCGAAGGCTGCCAGTCCTGCGCCGACCGTCGCCACCGGCAGTTGGAGCAGGCCCAGTACCCGATGTCCGTTCACGAATTCCCCATAGCCCGACGTTTCAAAAGCTGTTGACGCGGCGTTTCGTGGCCTGCAACAGCGTCGTGACGCGGTGTGGCGTCCCCGCACCGAGCGGAACGCGACGACGGCGCCCCCGTGGGATTTCCGAACGAGAAACGCTGCACGACGTTTCACACGTCCCACCCTCGTCGCACCACGTATGGCCCTCCAGTTAGGCACAGCGATCGGGCGTGGTGCCCGACGCTCGCTTTCGATCAGTGGCATCGTCGCGCTCGTCCTGATGATCGGTTATCAGGTCCTCTTCGTCGGATCGTTCAACGCGGTCATCGTGGACACACTCCCATCGGGGGTTCGCCCCGGCGACGCCGGGGTCGGCTTCGCGCTCCCACTGCCGACCGAGGTCGCAGCCGGACTGGCCGTCTTCGCGCTGTTGCTCGGCATCGGCGTCTTTCTCGTGACCGCACGGCTATTCGCACGTGACCCCTCCGATCTCTCGTCGCTCCCCGGACACCTGTTCACCCGGCGTCTCGGCCGTGCGTTCCTGTCCGCGTTCGTCGTCAGTGTCGTCCTCGGGGTGGCGATCACGGTCGGGTTCGCGTTCCTCATCGTTCCCGGCCTGTTTCTCGCCGTGAGCCTCCAGTTCGCGGTGTTCGCTGTCGCCGTCGAGGACACCGGCCCCATCGAGGCGTTCCGTCGGAGTTGGGAACTGGCGAGTGGCAACCGCTGGCGACTGCTCGCCCTCGTCATCCTGTTCGGTGTCGTTGGCGCTATCGGTGGGGCGATCGGATCGCTACTTGCCTTCGTCTCGCCGTCGGTCGGGCAACTCGCCTCGCTCGTCATCAATTCGGTGTTCGTTATCCTGATGTACGGCATCATCGCCGATTCGTTCGTGCAACTGCGCGGTGGATCGGCGTCCTCGATGCGTTCGCTCGCCTGAGGCGGGGTTGTACTGCCGCCCCGGCAGTTTTGGATGGTGACACAGTCAAAGGTGTTCACAGCCAGCCCGTTGCTAACTGCGAAATCCGGTTTGAACATTCAATAGCCAGCGAATGCGTCGTATCGATATGCAACCCCGACTACTCGTTGCCACAGCCACAGCGGTCTGTCTCGTTGCACTCGCCGGTTGTTCACAGCCCGCCGGGTCGCTCTCGATGGACCCGGTCAACGACACTGAACTGGCCGACCACGCCAGCACGACCGTCCCCGAGGATGAACTAGCGGCGGAAGACGAACGCGGCCCGCAACCACAAGTTCTCAGTCGAGCCGTCCAGAACGAATCCGCGACGGTCGCTGCGACGGACCCACCACACAAGAACAATTCGACGGTATACCGGACTGGCAACCGGTTCTACACCCTTTCGTATACGACTGTAGGCACGACGAGCGGGCGGGAAGTGACCTATAGATTCGACGGAAACGCGACTACGGACGAGGCAGATCGGAACGGGTGGGCGATCGTCGCGTACAACGACTTGCCGCCGGTCGACAGGGCGATGCTTCGTACTCCCCTGTCGGTGATAACGGCTGAGGAAGGCAGTCGGTCAAGCATCAAGGAGAGGCGAACGTATAGTCCAGCTGAACTCAACCAGTCGGTCATCGCCGACCAGCGGTACGACGCGATCAGATACGACGGAACGTTGGTCGAAGTCGACGTCGCGTCGAGCGAACCACGCCCCCTGACCGTCTATCAGTACCGACCGAGACCTGTTGCGACGACCGCTGACGCGTACGCCGCCTGTCTGCGGGACGAGTACGTGTTCGAACTGTCGGGGCTCGATCCGAACACGCGAGAGACTGTGAACGAGGCGGCCGACGGAACGTACCGCGCGGAGAACACCAGCGACACGGCGTTTCGGTCTCTCCTCGAGACGTTCCACAGCCACACGGCGGTTTCAGCGAACACCGCGTCCGGGTCGTGGATCACCCGATACGAGGGGCGACTCTACTGGGTCGACCTTCGGTACACCGGCTTCGAATCCTACCGAGACTCCCGTCCGCGGGTGCGAGCCCCGGCGGCTGTCTGTTCGTGACTGGAGAGTGTTCGGTCGGAGGGTGTTTCAACTGCGTCCGAGACGGTCACGGCGTCGATACAGGTAGCACGTTAGGAGTGGAACCGAAGCGAGCAGTAGTGGCGAGAAGACAGCAGCCCCGAGGTGTACGAGGCCGCCGAGGCTCCACACGATACTCGGCGACCAGTGCTCGTCGTCACCGAGTGCTCGAATGTCTGCGAGCAGGCACACAAAAACGACGAGGGCCACGGAGATACCGCCCCAGAACGAAGCCACTGCGAGGACGAATGACGCGATGCCAGTAGCGACGTTCGGATCACCGCCTGACGAGGACACGAGAATAAACGTCCGCAAACCGAAGTCGGAGAGGAGCGTCGCCACCGCAACGAGGGGGAATAGGGCGACACCGTACCACCACGAACTCGACATAGTGTTAATCGAGGAAGAAATAGTAGTCACACAGAGAGGCGTCGTGTCTCAGGAACACCAGTAGTGTAGAGTGCGTTCTAGCTTCTTTCATCCGAGAGTCCTCGCTACGTACGACTCCGTGGGTCGGCGACGCCATCGCGACCCCTCCGTTCGGCCAGCCAGCCGCCGAAGCGGCCGGCGAGCGCTCCGAAGAGGACCACTACTACGAACAAGAGGCTCTGTTGAAACCCTCTCCACGTCTTGCGATTTGCTGAGAGGCTAGTTCCCAACCGTACCTACGAAAACCGGCGCGAAGAGTAGCTCCTCTCAATGTCAACTCTGAAGGATTTCAACAGAGCCGTTCGAGAAGAACAGGCCAAACGAGTTCCGTCCATACAAGGCTGAATCGACCGTCACCGAGGTCGAATCCCGGATCGAAGAGCGACCGAATCAGTTCGCGCCGATCAGCGGTGCTGAATTGGGCGACACGGAAGTGAGAGGCTACCACAGCGTCCCGAGCGACGGTGTCAACTGGGTCGTCGTCAAGGAAGTACCCAGGTCGAAGGCGCTGGCTGTGACCCACCAAGTCCAGACCGACTTGACGGTACTAATCGGGCTCACGGTCGTCGGATTCGTATTGATTAGCGGCATAATTCACTTCGGCTTGATCCGTTCGATCAGACGGCTATCGCGTCAGGCGGAAGCAGTCGCCGAAGGTGATCTGACGGCCGAGATTCCGGACGGAAACCGGATCGACGAGGTCGGACAGCTTAGAGTCAGCCTTTATAAGACGAAGGCGTTTATCGAAACGATCACCGAGCAGGCCGAAAAGATCGCCCGCCGAGAGTTCGACGACGCGGCTCTGGAGGAAGAAATTCCGGGTCCAGTCGGGGAGGCGATGGCCGATATGCGCGACGATCTAGAGCGGTTCATCGAGGAACGAGAACAACGCGAACAACGGCTCGAGGTGTTCAACCGGCTGCTCAGACACAACCTCAGAAACCGGCTCGACGTGATCAGAAGTCACACTGAGCAGTTGGCCGACCAAACGGATGGCGACGATGCTGAGGCCGTCTTGGCAGCAACGGACCGGCTGGCGTCGATCGGCACGCGTGCCAGACGGATTGACCGTCTGATGGCCCGTGACCCCGACCCAACGGTGGTTGATCTCACATCGGTGGTTCCTAGTCTGCTCTCGCAGATCACATCTGACGACGTCACGGTCAACACGGATTTCCCGTCGACGGCCACGCTCCGGACCGACGCCGAGAGACTGCAGACGACACTGACCAGCCCGCTGGAAAACGCAGTCAAATACGCGGAGTCGAGTGTAGCCGTCTCGATAGCGCCGACGGCCAATAAAGAAGGGTACAGAATCGCTATCAGCGACGATGGCCCCGGTATTCCAGCGGCCGAGCTCGAATCGCTGGCGGCCGGAACCGAAACCTCCCTCCAACATAGACGCGGACTCGGACTCTGGCAACTCAGGTGGGGCGTCGATGCACTCGGCGGTGACATATCGTTCGAAACCGACGACGGCACGACGGTCAATATCACGCTCGCCGATCTCACCGACCAAACTGAGACGGAGACCGAGTGAGACAGCACCGGTAGCCCAAACCCGTCGCGAGTCGGCTTCTCGTCACTCGGTGGTTCGATCGATAGCGTCCATCGGTGAACGGTGGTGTGACGATTGTAACATCCGAGAATAGGGCCCCGTCGTTCGTCACTGTGACTGATCGGCCGCTCCGAACTGTACGACGAGTTTCTCGGCTGTGAGGGCATAGACGGTCATTTCTCTACCCTTCACCGAGTACCACGTGTCGATCGGTTCGACGAGGCCGTTCTCTTCGAGGCGTCGCAAGTGATGATCGACGTTCTGTATCGACGTATCGACTCTCTTTGCGATCTCGGAGGTCGTCTTCGGGTCGCCGTCCAGCGCCCCCAGAATTGACTGTGCGGTCCCCGACGACAACACAGCGAGGGCGTCTACCTGCGAGTCACCGGAGACGGTGAGATTGGCTCGCTCACGAGGGCTGTATTCGACCTTGGTCTGACGTGGAAAGGCACTCGTCATCGTCTCTACCAGTATACGTGTACTGCTTCCCCTGTAATCGGAGGCTATCAATGCGGACTCGGCCAGTAGCAGCAATCTAGTTATGCAGATATCGTCTCCTTGACGGAGGGCAGTTTTCCACTGGGTCCCCTACAACGAGTTACCGATCGCCCGGTCCTGTGGTCCGCGGCCGGTCCTGACGTTCTGACTCGATCGGAGGACGGCGGGATCAGTCCGCGATGTCGACCATAGCCCCGATTCCGTCGTCCAGGGAGATAGAGATAGAGGTCGGCACAGGCTCGAACCGTTCCTTGTGATGGCCGTCGTCACAGATCATCATCTCAGTGCGAACGAGGCCCGCATCACGAAGGTCGTTGAGGCGACGATATGCCGTCGCCCGCGAGACATCCGCTGCCTCGGCCACTGCACGGCCGCTTCGTGGCTGCTTCGTGATCGTCTCGTACACGCGTCGAGTGTATTCGTCGCCGAAGAGGTCGAACAACTCGGATGCCGAGAGGTCGATATCTTCCGTCCAGTTCGGTTGCCGCTGCGATTTTGGGGTCGTGTTGACCGACATACGCTTAGAAGGACGCCGTTCGTACTGGATATTGGGTGTATGCATGCAGACCGCGTGACGGTCGTGACTCTAGGAATGCAGATGCGCTGCTCGGAGAAGATTACCAGTTATATGGCTGCAGCCTCGACATCACGTAAGCAACCGAAACAGATGTCCGGAAACGATAGCGCGGCGGACGTACGCACCCTCGTCGTCGACGACGAACAGGAGGTTGCAGACGCGTATGCGCTCCGACTGCGAGGTTACTGCGACGTCGAGACCGTCTACAGTGGAGAAGCCGCGCTTTCGACAGTCGCCGATACGATGGTCGATATCGTCCTTCTGGATCGGCATATGCCGGGTATGTCGGGTGATGACGTGCTATCAGAACTGGTCGAACGGGGATACTACGGACGGGTGGTGATGGTAACGGCGGTCGATCCTGGGATCGAAGTACTCGATATGCCGTTCGACGACTATCTCTGTAAACCGGTGGACCGCGAAGATGTCCGCGCGGTCATCGATCAGCAGCGACGGATCCTCGCGTACGAAACGCTTGGGGAGTACTTTAGCGTGGAAGCCAAGCGAGCGGTGCTGGAAGCCGAACTGGACGCAAAGAAGCATCGCGAGCACGAACGATTTGTAGCGGTGGCTGAGCAGGCCGAGCAACTCGAAACCCGATCGAGACGACTGCTGACTGATGACGACATCCTCGACCGGTTCGAGGAGATCAATCGTGAGGAGTTGTGAGGAGCGCGTCGATTCCATCACTCTCTTTCAGATGCTTTCCTCCGTCCATCGAGATAGGCATCCAGAAGCTTCCGCTGGCCGGCGCGGAGGTGATGGAGCAAAGTCGACCCCGTGATGTCCAGCGAGGTGGCGACTTCCTCGGCCGTGCTTCCCCGCGGTGACTCGAAGTAGTCGGCGAAGTATGTGGTTTGGAGGACTGTCCGCTGTCGCTGTGTCAGCCGGTCGTCCAATTCGTCGCGGAATTCGCGGGCAGTCGTCACGGATCGCTTTCGCTCCGCCTTCGAGACGAACTTCGCGTCGTGCTCCCGGCTGACGGTATCCACGATCCGGCGGACATCACTGTCTGGCGGAAGGTCCACGACGAGGCGTCCCGTTCCCCCATCGAAGCTGGCATGCCGGACAGTTCCACCGAGCGAGGAGATTGCGAGTAGCGGAGTCGAGCCACAGGTGGTTAGTTCGACCCGACCACCGGAGTCGGATTCGCTAATAACTCGTGTCGCGCTGATTTCTCTCATCCCCGCGGTCTCTTGGTCGAGACGGTCGATTCCATTCCCTTCGATGGAGACGAAACAGAGCAACGCATCGTCAGCCTGTGGAACCAGCCCTTCCAGTTTCAGCGTTGAATCGAGCGACTGACTCAGTCGCGTCAGCACCGAGCTTTCGCCGAGTTCGAAGGTAATTTCGGTGACGGTGTCAGAAAGCAGCAGGTTCCGATTTCGAACCGCAGTGATCGCGAACCCGGCTATCTCACCCAGCGTCTCGAAGCTGGCCCGTTCCCGCTCGGAGAACGCTTCGGTGCCACTGGCGTAGACGCCGACGACACCGTGGACGTTCGACCCGTATACGACCGGAATGGCCAGTGCCGACTGGACGCCATCAGCAAACCCGGCCTTCCGGACCGATTCAGGGACCCCGGAACTGTCAGTGAGTGGCTGTGCAGCCTGCAGTCGACCGCTTTCAACTGCACGCTCCTCCGGAGTCGTCACCGTCTCGTCGTCGAATGCGTCGCGAACAGCTTCGAATATTTCGCCAGTCTCGCCCGCGACGGCACGGGAAACGAGGCCGTCACGTCCCACACCGCGTTCTCCTACCCACGCGAATTCGTACAGGCCGGTCTCACCGAGCCCCCGACAGATCGTGTCGGCGATTTCTTCACGGGAGGAGGCATCAACGAGCGCCGCGAGGATGTCCGAACGCACATCGTCGATGAGCTCCGTCCGTTTGCGCTCTTGTCGGAGTTGTTGAAGCGACTGTTTCTCGCGTCGACGCTCGGTCACGTCTCGAACGTAGACGGTCCCGACTTCAACAAGCGCAACGACGGAGACGGCAAGCCACCTGTCGAGGGCAGGATAGTACTCCTCGAAGTCCGTCTCGGTGACGGATTTGCCGTCGAATGCGGTCAGGAGGGTGTCGTCGACGGATCGAGGGAACACGTCGGCAATGGGTGCGCCAGTTGGGTTCGTAGCGTCGATCAGCGTCCGACCGATGTCGTTGCAATCTAGGACGATCCCTTCGGTCGAGACTTCGAGAACGCCGATCGGCGCCCGTTGCAGCTGATCATCCATAGCTGGGAGTGTCGCGTTGGCCTGTTCGTTCTCGATCAGTCAAAAGTGCACGCTCAGCCATCGGCGTTAGAACCGAATTTCGAACCGTGCTCCCCCACAGTCGGCTGTGGTAAGCGTTACGTTCCAGTCGTGGGCGGCGATGATTTGCTCGACGATCGCAAGGCCAAGTCCGGTTCCGCCGTTCATACTCGAGTGGCCCGGCTCGAAAACCGTCTCCCGTTCGTCGGCCGGAATACCCGTGCCATCGTCGGCGACGTAGAAGCCGTCCTCCAACGCGCCGACGGTGACCGTCAGGCTGCCTTCGGAGGTCGTCCCTTCGCCTCGGTCGAGCGACTGGTCTCGGGTTCCCGGACTTCGTTCCCCCCGGTCCCCGTGAGTGTTCGGGGCGGGAGCGTCCGGGTCGTAATCGACCGAATCTCCGGATTGCGTCCGGTTGCCCGTCGCACCGTGTTCGACGGCGTTCCGGAATAAATTCTCGAACAGCCGTCGAACGTGTTCAGCGTCGGCAGTGACAGTAGGGAGCGATCCGATGAGATCGAGTACCGCCCCATCAGTGTCGACTGATTGCCACGCGTCCGTCGCTACGGTTTCGATCGAGACCTGATCCGACGGGTCCACGACGGCGTCCCCTCGTGTGAGGGTAAGGACATCGCGAATAATTCGTTCCATCCGATCGTGTGCGTCGTCGACCGATTCGAAGTGCTCCGGATCGCCCGTCTCTCGTGCTGCTGTGAGATGTGCCTTGGCGACGTCAAGCGGATTACGCAGGTCGTGGCTAAGCACGCTACTAACCTGATCGACGGCGGGCAGTTTCTCGGTAGTCGGACAGTGCTCCAGATCTGAGAAGACGAGATACCCGGCGCCTTCCTCGGACGGGATCACTCGTGCGAAAAACGTCCCCCGATCCCCGGGGTCATCGAGATAGATCCCGACACGATCGCCGCGGACGACGTGAGTTATCGGCTCCCGATTACCGGTGGTAGCACTGTGTCTAAACCGGTCGAATACCGTCGAGACGAAATTTTCAGGTGAGATCTCTCCGAACCGTCGCTCGAAGCTCGCGTTCGTCGTCGTGATGCGTGCGTCACGACCGTCGACGGCGTAGGCGAGAACGGGATCCGGAAACGCGTCCACCGGGATCGCCGCAGTACACTCGTCGGTCATTAGCCTCCTGTCGTCCCCCTGTATACCCGTTGCGGACGCGCCAGCGTCGACAGCTGGCGGGGACGCCTCCGGTGGGAACGGAGTCGAACACGATTCATACATTTATGCTAGTTCGGACGTGTGTTGACTATTGCCCCTTGATTCTGACTCAGAAACACCGCGTCTGAGTCTCGCGGTTGTTCTTTTGAGGTTGTCGAGAAGACAATAGCTGTGCTATATGTAGTAGCCATCCGCTCGGGATCCGCCAGGAACAAGCCGTTGAATAAAGAGATGCTACGCAGCAATTGGTCGTAGTTTATTTTGACTCGCTAGCAACGAAATAGCCGTTAGATGAACGTGCGTAGCTTTACTCCGTATTAGTTCTGATCTGGTATAGCAACAGGCCGCTGGTTAAGAGAAGCCCTCCAAATGTCAATTCAAATATGCCGCCCGGAAGTAACTGTGAGTAGCCTAATAATGGGTTAGTGAGTATTATTACACCAACGACTAGAACGAATAGAGATGCAATGTATTTTGAGCTCTCCTGATAATTCATCCCTGCAAACTTGTCGTATCCGATTTGACTAATATTTTGACGTACTGTCTTGACCGAACTACTCTGATCGAATTAGAGAATGATTCTGTGCGAGAATTGCTCTCCGAACCCCAATATTCCACTGAGTGCCCCCTCGATAGAAACACCCACATAGCCAGCAACGACACCGATTACTGACACTAAGGCCACGACAACGAGTGCCCTGATCCGGTGCATATCAAACGGAATAGACTGCCCACCGAGTACATTCATCGCCTAACACCACCTATCTCTATCCGTTTCACGAGATAGTTTGACTGACCGATGCGAGAAGAGCCACACCGTCCGAAGTGGCCCACCGAGACGGCAACCTGTGTTGTACTGCGCTGTCGTATCATTACCTGATTATGGTGCAGGCCAATGAAAGACCCGAGAGGGCTGTTTCTGGCCGAGAAAAAGTGTCCACCCACTAAATGGCCACTCCGTTTCAAGACACCAGTTCTGACACGGTGCGGTCAGAGTGGAACGACTCAGTGCTTTTCAGATCACTTTGCTCGAAGATATTCACACCGGATGGTTAGCCGACGCGGCCGTCTCGGTGTGAGGTTGACGCCGGGTGGGTCCTGACTTGATCCTCTGGGTCGGTCACGCGATTACTGACAGGAGATATATGATTCTGGAGTGCTGGTGCAAAATGGAAGGTGCATGCGCAGCACGCGCACACTGAGAATCGAGGTCCTCTGATTCGGTCAGCACTGGTCAGGACGTACACTCACAATGAGAACACACTAGAAGGGAGCAATGAGCCAGTGACCCGCGTGCGCAATGATCGGCACAGTCAAGTTTTGCGTTCGCTCGTAGCCACCGGCCGCAAGGACACCAAAGATGCTCGTGAGCAGCATCGACACAACCCCACCTGAAAGGAACAGATGCATCCCACCGAACAGGAGGCCGCCGACGAGCACCCGACCGGGCGACCCGATTGCTGGTTCGAGCGCATCGTGGACCACTCCTCTGTACAGTATCTCTTCCATGGGTGCCATCACGACGAACATGACCACCAGCCCTGGCACAATAATTTCCGGGTGGTTCAAGAATACGCGCCCCGTCACTATGCCACTGTGTGCGCCGTGACTCAGCCCGATCATTGGTAATACCGGCGTCACCGCTCGCACTGTAACCTCGTACCCGACCGGTATGAGGCCGATCCACGCGACCCCTTCAACTGAGGGGATCTGAATCCGGTCCAGCGGAGTGTAGTCGTCACGCCACCAGATGTAACAGGCGGCGACGAGTCCGAACCCTGGTTGGACAATGTAATTATCTAATAGCTCCCCAAATAGTGTCCATTCAACTTCGATGATGGCAAACAGTGGATTGACGACGACGATTGACACAAAGGCGGCAATAACACCCAGTGCTGCAAGTCCCACGGCACTGCCCACACTCCGAAACATCTCTCGCACTCCTGAATCTGGCCTCGCAACGTCGCTCTGAGTTTCCATATGCGTTCTCAAAAGACGTTAGGTTATGATACAGAAGGCCGAGTTTCTGGCTGTGAAACCTGTCCCGCTCCGAAGGGTGGTTCACTCGGACCTGTGTGAAAACAACGGATGGCCGACTGCTGACTACACCCTCTGTATTCAGCACGGCTCCGACAACCTATCAGCAACTGAGGATTTCAACAGAGCCTCCTCGGCATAACTTCCACGACGGCGTGTCGAGAGGCCACGCTAGCGCGACTCCCGGTCGCGCTCGCGGCCTTTCAGCCCCGCAGTGACGTAGATGTCAGCGTCGCCGAGACTGCGGCAGATCGTTTCAGCGATCTCCTCACGGGAGGTGGCACCGACGAGCTCCGCAAGGATTTCCGAGAGTACGTCCTCAATGACAGCCGTTCGTTTGCGCTCGGTTCGCAGCTGCTCAATAGACTGTTCGTAGCCTTTCTGTTGCGTTACGTCTTGGAGATAGACCGTGACATCCTCGTCGGTAGCTGTGACCGAGACATCGAGCCACCGTTCCAAATCAGGGTAATACTCCTGGAAAGACGTTTCAGTGACCGAATCGTCTTCAAATGCGACCAAGAGCGAATCCTCGACGGAACGAGGGAAGATCTCCGCGAGAGGCGAGCCGGTCGCGTCATCCGGCGAATCGATCAGTGACTGAGCGACCTCGTTTAAAGTAGTCAGAGTCCCATCCGGAGAGGCGACGAGGACGCCGACAGGAGCGTTCTGAAGTCGGTCATCCATAGCTACTAGCACCGTGTTCGTTCGATAATGGTCTATTGGTTCTGTCGGCAGGATTCGCCATCGGAGTCAGAAGCGAATCTCAAACCGTGCACCTCCGTTCGTGGCGGTCGTGAGCGTCAACTCCCAGCCGTGGGCAGCGACGATTCGGTCGACGATTGCAAGCCCGAGGCCTGTTCCGTCGTCCCGAGTCGAGTACCCCGGGTCGAAAACCCGGTTCTGCTCTTTCGAAGGGATACCTGGACCGTCATCAGCGACGTAGAAGCCGCCCTCCAACGCACCAACGGAGACAGCCACCGCACGTCCTGAATCCGTCTCCGGTTCTCGTTCCCTTGCTCGCTCGTCGACGTCTGAACCATGTTCGACGGCATCGTCGGGCTCCGCCCGACTGCTCGTAGAGCCGTGCTCCACGCTGTTCCGGAATAAATTCTCGAATAGTCTCTGGAGACGGTCTGCGTCGGCACTGGTAGTCGGGAGCGGCTCTCTAATATTGAGCGTAGCATCATTGGTATCGACAGACGCCCATGCATCCTTCGCGGCGGCTTCGATCGAGACGGTATCCAACGGATCCACCGGGGTGTTGTCTCGCGTGATGGTGAGTACGTCGCGGATGATCCGTTCCATCCGGTCGTGTGCGTCTGCGACGGCGTCGAAGTGCTCGGTTTCTCCAGTCTCCCGTGCTGCTCTGAGATGTGCCTTCGCAACGTCGAGCGGATTACGAAGGTCGTGACTGATCACGCTGCTAACTTGGTCTACGGCAGGGGCCTCCGCAATCTCGAGACACTGACTCACCCCGGAGAAAACCAGGTATCCAGAGTCATCGTCAGTAGGGATTATTCGAGCGAAGAACGGTCCTTCCTCGCCGATCCCGTCGAGATAGATGCCGACGCTGTCGCCACGACTGAGATGTGTCACTGGCTTTTCGCTCCCCGTCGAGTTGACAACGCTAAACTGCTCGAATATGGTTTCGACCGGCATCCCGCATGAGATACTATCAAAAATTGACCCAGAGGCTCCGTTTAGTGCTGTGATACGAGGCACGCCATCTTCGACGGTGCAGGCGATGACTGGATCCGGGAATTCGTCGAGCGTGATTTCTATGCTATGCTCATTTGTCATCGCTATTCTACACCCCTACAACGTTCCAGGCGATGTTTTCCCAGTTCGATGATCGCTGGTTGCACCATCGACAGAGAGCGTTCCGATACCCGCGTATGTTGTCTCGTTGGTCGGGAGATATGTATAGTGTTACTTGCCGATTCTGGCTCAGAAACACAGGGCTCGAATTAACACTGTCCCCCCGAGAATCCCTACTGAAGCCACTTCAGACCGGCTTCGTAACTATGGATATTGAGCAATTCGCCTCCGAACACGTCACAACGGAGACCGACGCACCGTTCCAACTGGAGAACAGCTACACGCTCGACGTCGCCGTCGATGGGTCAGTGCTGGCGAAAGCTGGGTCGATGATCGCGTTCACGGGCGATCTGTCGTTCACCGGGAAAGCATCCGCTGAGGGCGGGATTACTGGATTTATCAAGCAGGCTGCGACAGGCGAAGGGACGCCAGTCATGTCCATCGAAGGGCAGGGGCACGTCTACCTCGCCGACAGTGAGAAGAAAGTCCAGCTGCTCGAACTCGATGCCGATGATTCGATTACGGTCAACGGCGAGGACGTCCTCGCGTTCGACCCAGACGTCTCGTACGAAATCTCCTCGATGGACTCACTCGCCGGCGCGTTCGCTGGTGGTTTCACGAACGTCTACCTCGAGGGTCCCGGGTACGTCGCCATCACAACACATGCCGATCCGATAGTCCTCGAACCCCCCGTCTCGACCGATCCAAGTGCAACGGTCGCCTGGAGTGGAACCTCCCCGAATGTCCAGGTCAACAAGAACCTCTCGGACATGATCGGTCAGGAATCCGGCGAACGGTACCAGATGAACTTCGGCGGCGACTCTGGCTATGTCGTCGTCCAACCGTACGAGGAAAACGCCGGAGAAGCATAGAGACGGCCTTCTCTGTTGGATTTTGAATCTCTGATAGTACTGACGTGCGAGATACCGAGCATATATTCAGCAAACAGTCGTTGATCAGGCCATCCGTTCTTTGCTGGGACAGCAGTCGACTGGCTAGCTTCAGATATCGGCAAAAACTGAGGGTCGTCGCTATCGAACCAGGCTCGTTCATATGGTGTCAGAACGGGAATCTGTCCCTCACCGACTGGAACGCGAGACGCCCAAGCAACTGAGCGGGTCCGCGCTTTGGCAGATCCCGGGCGACAGCCATCTTCTTTGGTGGCTCACTTCCACCGATGCCGAGTTCCCAGTCCGTCTCCGACGTGAAACGTTCGACCGCCCATTCGGCGCGCTCGCGTACGGCATTAACATCCATCGTCCCTACCTCTCCCTCTTCCATCAGTACATCGCCGTCGACGATGACCGCCTCCACGTCAGCGGGTGCCGCGTTATTGGCGACCTGTGCCGGAATGTTGGTCAGCGGCGTGAACTTTGGGGAGTCAACGTCGAGCAGGATGACGTCGGCCTGCTTGCCGGGTTCGAGGCTGCCGATCTCGTCACCGACGCCGAGGGCCTGTGCACCTTCGATAGTGAGCATCCGCACCAACTCCATCGAGTGGTACTGGCCGGCCGACCGCTTAAGATTAGCCGCGAGCCGGGCCTGTCGAGCCTCGCCGAACAGATTGTACGAGTCGTGCCAGTAGTGATCGTCGACGCCCAGCCCGACGTCGACGCCTGCCGACCGGAGTTCTGGTACCGGCGTCCATTGCACATCGTCGCCCGTGTTCCAGTAACAGAAGATAGACGGACAGTGCGCGACCCACGCGTCCGCATCGGCAGTCCGCTGGATGTCCTCGTCATCGGCGAGGCGGAAGTGGGCGGCCACCAGCCGGTCGTCGAGGAGGCCGACATCGTTGAGGAGACCGAGCGAGTCCTCGGCTCCGTTCGACCGCGCCATAGTGTTGCTCGCCTCTAGTTCGAGCAGGTGGGTGTGGACGAGCAGGTCAGGATACTCGGCGGCGAGACGGGCGGTGCGCTCCCACAGATTGCGGGTACACGACCAGTCGTCGTGGGGGCAGATCGTCGCGTGGATCCGTCCATCGTATGTGTCGTGGTACTCGTCGATGAACTCACGAGCGCGTTCGAATTGTTCGTCGACGGGGACGTCCCAGAACAGGTCCGAGAGCGCCATCCCGAAGAACCCGCGGAGGCCCGCCGCGCCGAACGTCTCCGCGCCCGCACTCGGGCGGACGTCCATCGAGTTGACGGTGGTGACGCCGCCGGCGAGAAAGTTGAGCGCGGCGAGTTCGTACCCCACTTTGGTGAGGTAGTCGTACTCGCCCTCGGCGATGTTGCCGAAGATGGCGGTCATCCCGCTCGTCATCTCCACCAGATCGAGGTCGCTGAATGCGCCGATCAGCGGCGTCAGTTCGAGGTGGGTGTGCGCGTTGACGAGCCCCGGCATCACGAGTTTCTTCTCGCCGTCGATGACGCGGCCCGCCGCGATGTCCGGATCTCCGTCCCGGGACGGTCGTACCTCTGTGATCCGACCGTCCTCGATGAGCACCGTGCCTCGGTCGTAGAGTCGATTCCTGTCGTCAACCGTGAGAACGTACGCATCGTGGATCGCGATGTCAGTCGTCATCTGCGTTCACCTATCGTGTGGGGTACCTGGTTCGTCGCTGCCTGTCTTCACCCAGTCGAGGACGCGGCCCCGCTCCGAGCGTTTGTAGTATCGCATCTGGTCCGGGGCGACCGGCCAAAGGGGAGTGATAGCCTGCCACTGGTAGTAGAGTAGCTTTGCCCAGCGGGAATCACCGACCGCGGCGTATCGGCCGATGTCGAACGATGGCCCCTACTGCAGATCGGGAACGATGCCACGCAAGTTCGACAGATACGTCGGGAGCGTCCAGTTCGGTGCTTCTTCGTACACGTGGACCGTGCCGTATTCTGCGGTCTTCTCCGCGGGGAGGTCGTACAGTTCCCTGAACCCATCTGTGGTGCAAATACCGACACGAACGGCGACGACATCGTCGGCAGTTGCCTCGAGGACATCGAACATCGGATCAGGGCTATACGCTGTGTTCGCAAGCCTACAACGAGCGTCAGTCATCGGTGTGGGTGTGTCCGATAGTCGTACTATCCGCGACGAGCTTTTTCATCGACGCCGTACCGGCGAAACGCGGTGTCTGCGCACAGTATCGTTCGTATTCGTCACCGTACTGTTCACGGAGCCACGGTTCTTCGGCGAACGGGAAGAGGAGGTAGATGAGGGGGGTCAAGAGGCCGTGGGCGGCTAGCTCCTTCGAGTTGACGGCGAGGAGCGTACCGACGATGAAGGTGGCGAACCCGACGCTTTGGGGATTCCTCGTGTACTTGTAGATGCCGTCCGTGCGAAGTTCCCCTTCTCGGCCACTACTCTCCATCCAGCCGAGTTCGAACAGGGCAGCGAGGGAAAACGCCATCCCGAGCACCGAGAGCAGGGTACCGGCGGCTCTGAGTGATGTGTTCGTGATATCGAACGAATTCCAATGCCGGTGGGCCAGTACAGGGAAGCCGGCGAAGACGACCGAGAGGGCTCACCAGTCGACCCACCACCGCCATCTGCTGTCACCGATCGGCCAGAGACGCTCGTCGGGGCGGAGCGCACCGAGGGCGTATCCAGCGAGTAAGACGGCATCAGCCACAAGCGTGATCTGGAGAGCACGGTTTGACTTCGGGGCCATACCCGGCGATGTTTCCTCCAGAATCATATCAATTGGGTGAACGACACCTCTGATGCGGCACTTTCGAGGCTCGCTTTGTGACCGATACGCGGCCCCCATCACTCGCTGAGATTTCAACAAAGCCAACAAATTCAGTGACCCCTTACTGAGGATGGGAGTATGGCGGTCGGGATATCGCATATGGTAATCACGCCGACTGGTTGGGGACTTCGATTCGAACGGTCGTTCCATCCGTGACGTCGAAGGAAAGCTCACCGTTGAGCTTGGTGACGCTCCATTTGAGTTGCCACAAGTCGAGCCCCGTGCTGTGTTGAAGCGAGGTTTCAGTTTCGGCGTCGAGCGACGCTAGTTCGGAGTCTGGAATTCCCGATCCATCATCCGAGATACTGATCGAATAGCCGTCAGGGAGTGTTTCAACCGCGACAGTGACAGACCGTTTGGCATGTTTGATGGCGTTCCCAATTGCGTTCTTCAGCGCGATGCGGAGTGCCTCCCAGTCAGTCTCCAGCGATGCTCTATCTGGAGTGTCGAGCGTCACGGCTACGTCAGCATCAGTTGGCGTTAGGTCTCGGATTGTTTCAGTTAAATCACCGCGTGTTGTTGCGGGTTGGCGAGAAAGCAGCTCGTCTATCGTACGCGCCGTGGAGCTGAGTTCTGCGAGAGCATCTGCCGAATTTCGAATTGTGGCGGCGTAGTCGCTGTCGGTCTCATCCGTGATTACCTCAGCGTTGCTCTTTATCACATCGATCCTGTTGCGGAGGTTGTGTCTGAGAACACGATTCAGCACCTCGAGACGCTGTTTGCGAAGCTCTCGTTCCGTAACGTCACGCAGGCTGAGAAGAGAGCCCAGCCGACGATTGTGCTGGTCCGTAAATGATGTCACCTGCGGGTCGAATTTTCGGTTGCCATCATTCGTTTCCAGTCCCACCGTCTCTGCCTTCTTTAGCGACGGAACCGAGAGACTGGTCAGCGACTCGAATGACTCGCCAAGCGGACTGCTCGGTGAATCAGCGAGCGTCTCGGCCGCTGCTTCATTTAGTTTGATGACGCGATGTTCACGGTCGACCACGATGACGAGATCGTCGGTTTCGCGAGGAATCGCACGTTCGCCGAGTGCGCCGATCGCAGGAGTCGAGTCGAACATCCGGTAATGGAAAATGGCCAACGCCAACCCTCCAGCTGGCACCACGAATGCGACCGCAAAAACGCCAAAGATGAGCAAATCGCTTGTTTCGCCGGCCATCATACTGGTCGAATTAACCAGTACGAGGGGCGTGATACTGGCAAGTGCCAGACTCATCCCTTGCGACAACGGGAGATGTCCGTACTCGTAGGTCGTTCGCAAGAGCAAGTAACACCCGACCCCAAGAAGGGCGACAACATACAGCAGCGAGAAGGCTCCAATTAGATTGGCGACTACAGGTACCTCGATGGAGTCGGTCATCCGTGACACGACGATCAGACCGATACCGGCGATGGGCACAGAAACTGTAAGGACAGTCTCCCAGCCAACGTCGATTTTTCGGCCAGTATATTTGAGGGCGAAGAGAAACCAGGGCACCATTGCAACTGCCCACGCGATGAGCCCGATGTCTGTCCACAATGGAACATTCGTATCGGGAACGGCTGCACTCCCGGTGAGAATAACCACAAAGCTGCTGATGGCGCCGAGACCGAAAATGACCGCTACAGCTGCAAATGAATCGGCCCCCGGCTCATTCCATCGACGATAACTATAGACTCCGAGCCAGCATAACCCAATTCCGGACAGTACCAGCAGGGTCAAGAACCCTTCGCGAAGTGGGATGGGCATATACCGCAATCACGACCGCATCGTAAAAACAACACCTACGCTACCTTCCCGTCTAACCCCGTCACCGTCTATCCCTGTGGTGACGATGCGCGTTCTGAATGTAGCGAGTGCGTCTCTCATTCTGTATTGAAGCGGCTCTGTTGAAATCCTCAGGGGTTGATACAAATGGTCTGCTGAATATAGAGGGTGAAGTCAGCACCCACCTAGCGTCAACCTCACACTGAGACGGCTGCGTCGGTCGACTATCAACTGTGCATATTTTCGGGCAAGTTTGTCTGAGGATGGGGCCAAGCTCAGTCGATCACATCGAGACCGTTCTGACTCCTCCAGTAGAGCTTGAATCTGCATCTTCGATGCATTGCTGATCCTC
>NZ_JBNTJW010000018.1:0-32528 GCF_051195055.1 Halobellus sp. EA9
ATGAAGATGATCCGCTTGCTCACCTTCTTGTCATCAGTCTGTGCGAGCAAGCGATCGAGATCGTCCTCACTGAGGTGGCGGACGATCTCTTTCTCTCGTCCCGTCATTATCCTACCAACTCAAAGTACACCTAAATCTTCTGTGAACCACTACGGCGAGACCCGAACGCTCGCAGCATTCCGACGAAGCTACAACGCTACCGCTGACGAATCGTTGTCTCCCGGTGGCTACTACCAGTGATTGACGCCATCGTTGGCTGAGTACCTCCGCGACCTCGTCGAGTACGGCCTCGACGAGGTCGCTGTCCCCCACACTATGAGCGACGAGTTCGACCGATTCAGGGACGTGATGATTGCTGATGGGACGGTGTTACGTCTGCACCAGTTCCTCTCTGATGCGTTCGAAGGACGCAACGAGGAGCAGGCTGGAGCACGGCTCCACCTGCTCCATAACCCAAGCGAGCAGATGCTGGACCGGTTCAGCATCACCGACGAGAAAGCCCACGACAGCACCGAGTTCAACACGGGCCCGTGGCTTGAACATCGGTTGGTGCTGTTCGACCAGGCGTACTTCAAGTACCGGCGCTTCGCGTTGATCGATGAGAACGATGGCTACTTCGTGAGCCGGCTGAAACCCGACGCAAACCCAGTGATAACAGAGGAATTACGGGAATGGCGTGGCGACGCCATTCCATTGGAGGGCGAGCAGATCCACGACGTCACTGATGACCTCTACCGGACGTATATCGATGTAGAAGTCGAGGCTGAGTTCAAGCGAGGGAAGTACAACGGGACGCGTTCGCTGGATACGAAGCGATTCCGCGTCGTCGGCGTCCGCGATGAGGACGCCGACGACTACCACTTGTACATCACGAATCTGCCGCGTGAAGAGTTTCTCCCGGACGATGTCGGTAGTTCCCATAGTTCCTGATTGCTGACTCGATTTCTGAGGCAAAACGAACGCGACCAGAGCGACCGATTCAGTGAGTCGAACAGAGACGGCGCTCTTCCACCCAGAAGGGCGCCGTACACCTAGACAAGACGCGAAGCAGTCGCTCATTCACGGAAACCGCTGGACGCGGGCGGTCTCAGCCCGCGTCCAGCTGGCTGTAGGTCGCCGGAATACCGACACCGTCGGTCGCCACTTCCCACTTGCGGCGTAACGTTCCATCCAGAGAATGGTCGATGAACTCCCGGAACATCTCGAAGCGGAACCAAACGGGCAGTGCTCGCCCGCCGCGTCGCGGCGTGGCGAGCACGCCCCAGCGAACGATCACCCAGAGATTCCGCAACAGGAAGCTCACGAGCACGGATAACAACCGCACCGCTGGATCAGTCGTGCTCGTGCGTGCACGCGCTTCCCGCATCGTCCGGAAGGCTGTCTCGATAGCTGAGCGTTTCTGGTAGAGAGCTTCGACTTCCTTGGGCGTGCGATCGGCCAGATCGCACGCCACGTAGGCTCGTACGAGCAAGCCGTGCTTGCCTCGATTACCCTACTGATAGGAGACACAAACCGCGAACGGGAAGCGCAGTTCCCGCTCGCTCCCTTCGTACATAACGTACTCTGTCCAGTACGAGACTGTCGTGTCTAGTTTCCCAGCCATCTGTTTCCCACGGCGGATGATCGGAAGAGCGACTGGTGCAACTGCATCCAGTCGTTCGATCGACTCGCCGTCGTAGAAGCCACGGTCAGCGAGGAGTCCGACGACATCGAATGGGAGAGCCGCGACGCGGTAGAGCAGTCGCTCGACTGCGTCGATTTTGGGTTCGTCACTTCTGACGGGTGTGACTGCGACGACAAGCGGTTTCACCCGACAGAGGACGAATCCAGCAAGGTAGCGATGGCACTGAGAGGTGCCATCGCGGGGTTTCGTGTGGCAGAGTTCGCCTACCTCAGCGTGTGGACAGCCGTGGTAGTGGATATCGACGAAGTCGAGGCAGATGATCCTCGGCCCCGGCCCAAGGATCATCGCCGCCTGCTGGACGAAGAGGTCGTTGACGACGGCTTCGAGTTCGTCAGGTGGGACGGTTTGAAGCTGAGCGAGCGTGTAATCGTCGGAGTACGTTCCACGAGTGGTGTCGGTGACGGGCTTGATGGATTTCTGGTCGACAGCAGCTTGGAGGAGCGTCTGCCGGATGATCCCGCAGTCGAAGCCGCAGCCTTCGACTCCCGGGATCGGAATCCCTGAGAGGAGATCAAGCGCTAAGGTTTCAAGATCAGAGGCCGTAAGAACCGTGTCTGGATGGTAGAGGAACTTCACAACACCCATCCAGACGCTTCCTGAGAATATAACCTCATCAGTTGTGACTATCCACTGACTCGATGGGAACCACCGATGTAGCGACGATCTATCGCTGTCAGTGGGTAGTTGAGCGGTTGTTCCGTGAACTCAAGACAGAGTACGATCTGCACTACGAATACGTGGCGACGCCCCGCCGAGGCGGACGTCGCCTCTGGTGGTGGCCATACAAGGAGTTCGTGAATATGGTTCGGCGGGCTGCGTGGACGGCCCTCGCGGTGCGTCGGGCCGTCCCCGCGAATCGGCCACCTGATAATCGGTCCACCGGTAGTCACTGATCGAGCAAGCTCCCTTCAGGAGTGGCAACGCTGTCGCGTCGGCGGCTGACCGCCGCCGACAGCGACAGCTCCCTCTTCGATCAGCGTTGCTTGACCAGTAGCGACGACTCATCACAACAGAACAGGTGGCTCAGGTCAGGCTAACTGGCGATGCTTCGTGAGGTACTGATACTCGGCCAACTCTTCAGCTCGATCTGGCAAGCGGACTCCTTCAACTTACGAGCTTTGTGAGGTACTAATGTTGGGATCATACCCATCGACATATTCAAGTATATTGTGTATAAGTGGATACATATACATGAGTCAGCCACCGTCTTATGATACCGTTTTAAATGAGATCTCCGAACCCATTGAGAATTACTTTGTGGAACTGGAGGAAAGTTCAAAAGAGTTCTCCCCTGGCGAGGACACCATCTCGTTGAATGCGCCAAGTTTTGGAGCGCCAGAGGTTCTCGAAGCCCTTGAGTCGATGCTGTCAACCTGGGTAACGATGGGTGAGAAGGTAGCCAAATTCGAAGACCTGTTTGCTAATTATCTAAATGCAAGCGGCGGTGTGATGGTCAATTCAGGTTCGTCTGCTAATCTGGTGGCTCTCAAAGCATTACGGAACTCAAACGAGCGACCCAGTCTCGTAAAAGGCGACGAGGTCATTGTCCCTGCCTGTACTTGGTCGACGAGTGTAGCACCAATTCTCGACATTGGGTGTAAACCAATTCTCGTTGATTCCGACGAAACATTCAATCTTGATCCAGCAGCAGTTAAGGAGGCAATTACTTCGGACACGAAAGCTATCATGGCTGTTCATCTACTTGGAAATCCTGCTGACATCCGGTCACTTCGGGAGATCTGTGACGACCACAATCTCATTCTCTTTGAGGACTGTTGCGAGGCACATGGGGCGACACTGGATGGCCAAAAGGTAGGGACGTTTGGAGAATATGGTACCTACAGCTTTTTCTTTGCCCATCATATCAGCACAATCGAAGGGGGAATGGTGGTCTCGTCGGACAGAAACCGGGTTGAAGAGGTGAAACCAGTTCGTGCTCACGGATGGATTCGAGAAATGGAGGAAAGTGAAGAGATTGCAGCAAAGCATCCGGAATTTGATGAACGGTTTCTGTTTCTTGAATCAGGATTGAATGTACGGCCGACTGAAATTCAAGGTGCATTTGGTATCCATCAGATGGACCGTCTCGAGGAGTTCGTAGAGCAACGACGGACTAATGCGCACAAACTGACTGATGCTCTTGCACCACACGATGACGTTTTCCGATTTCAGACCGAACAGGATGGCGGCCGACATACATACTACGGATATCCACTGGTAATCCGGGAAGAAGCGCCCTTCACCCGGGCCGAATTCACAGCGTATCTCGAAGAACACGGAATCGAAACTCGGCCGATTATGGGAGGGAATCTCGCCGAACATCCGGCGTTTAATCACCTAAAGGACTACGCCGGACCGCTGGAGATGGCAAACACGATTCACAAGCAGGGTGTGTTCTTTGGAAATCATCATCAAATGCACGGGGAACACACCGATTTCATCGTTAATACGATCGAGGACTTCTTAGCGGAGGAAACACGCTCATGAAGGCGCTCGTTACCGGCGGGGCTGGCTTCGTCGGTTCGCACCTGACGAAGGAACTCGTCGCTTCGGGAAATGAAGTCACTGTCTTCGATAATGTCGACAGAGGAAACCGTGATCGGCTGGATCCAGTACTAGACAAGATAACTTTCGTTGAGGGCGATATCCGTTCAGAGGGGAAACTGAAAGATGCGAGTGATAACCCAGATGTTATCTTCCATCTCGCAGCTATCAACGGGACGAAACACTTCTACGACCGCCCGATGGACGTACTAGATGTGAATCTCGCTGGGACTCGGAACATCGTGAACCTAGCTAATGAGCAGAACGTAGATCGCGTCCTCTTCACATCTTCGTCCGAAGTCTATGGATTTCCGAGAGAATTTCCCACTCCTGAGGAACATCCACTCCAGATAATGGATAGTGAAAACCCACGATACTCGTATGCCGGGGGTAAAATAGTCGGTGAGCAGTACGTCATTCACGGCGCCACGGAAGATGGATACGATTACACAATCGTCCGACCACACAACCTGTACGGACCAGAAATGGGATATGATCACGTTATTCCCGAGTTTATAGAGCGAATCCTTAACGATGAAAAATTCACTGTCTATGGAGACGGGACACAAACACGAAGCTTTTGTTACATCTCAGACGCAATTAATGCGATCACCACCTCTGTAACTAGAACAGAGGGAGCAAACGAAATCTACAATATCGGCACACAGGACGAGATCACGATTAATGAATTGGCCAAGCATCTTTTCGATATTGCCGAAGTGAATCCTAAAATAGAGCATATCGAGTCCAAGGAATTATCAGGATCACCGAAACGACGACAGCCAGACATATCCAATGCCAAAGGTGGCTTGGATTATGACCCACAGGTGTCCCTCTCGTCGGGTCTTGAGAGGACGTTTGACGCCTATTGTAGGGATTTAATAGGGGTGACAGCCGACAAATGGCGGTCTTCGTAACAGGTGCAACAGGTCTAGTAGGAAGACATTTCGTCTCAACTGTCAGTGAGCAGATTATAGCCGGCACACGGTCGGGAACGTTACCTAGCGATATTTCAAACAATTTGAAAAATGTGAAACTGGACCTGACAGATGAACAAACAGTCGACAATATTCCATGGGAAGATGTCGAAACGGTTGTCCACCTGGGTGCGTACACCGCTCCACGAGACAGCGTTAATCAGCCGCATCAGTGTTTTAAAACAAATGCCTCCGGCACGAGTGCACTGCTAGCTGCCGCCGCCAGCTATGGGGTATCAAATTTCATAAACATATCTTCGTATTGGGTGTATGACTCAGGGGTCACCGGCGAGATCAACGAGTCTTCCCCAGTACGCGTTGAGACGCCGTACGGTGCGAGCAAAGCGGCGGCTGAACTCCAGTGTGATGCAATACGTGTCCAGTCAGAGATGGCAGTGACGACGCTACGCCCATTCAATATCTACGGACCAGGAGGCCGGGTCCATCAAGTCATTCCTGAGTTCATCAATCAAGCCGTTGAAGACGGAGTCATTGAACCACATCCCGGAAATCCCGTTCGTGATTTTCTCTATGTCGACGACTTTGTCGAAGCCATTGTGACCTGTTGCGAGAGCGACACGAGCGATGTCTATAACGTCGGTTACGGGGAAGGGACAAGTATTCATGTACTCGCAGAGACAGTCAGTGAGGAAGTTGAACGGCAAACTGGGCAGTCAGTCGAGACGCGATTTTCGGGAGACCCAGACCCGACTGATTCAAAAGTTGCAGATACCACAAAACTTAGAAACACAGTGGACTGGAAACCATCAATCCCTCTTTCGAGCGGTATCAAGAAGTTAACTACCCATTATATCAACGCAAACAATGTCGACGACACGTAACCAAATTTGCATCGTTGGCCAGGGATACGTCGGACTCACTCTCTCTGCTGTTATGGCAGAAGTGGGGTTTGATGTCCTCGGTCTCGAACAGGACGAAGAGAAGCTCGAAGGACTCCAAAATAACGAGCCACACTTCGAGGAACCGGAACTTGCGAACACTATCGCGACACAGCGCAGGTTGGGAAATCTCAGATTCGCCCGTGATACGGACGTCCCGGAAGCTGCGGACCGGTCGACGTATATCCTTGCAGTCGGCTCGCCGCTGAGAGCTGACAACCGTCCGAATGTCGATATCGTTCAATCTGCGGTCAAATCCATTGCGTCAGTTATCCAGGAAGACAACCTAGTCATTCTCCGGTCGACAATCCCACCAGGTACGGCCGAGCAGATGGTCGGTGTACTCGAGGAAGAGACTGGTCTAGAAGCGGGTGAGGACTTTCTCTTAGCACACGCCCCAGAACGTACGCTCCAGGGATCTGCACTGTCGGAACTCCGGAATCTTCCACAAATCATTGGAGGCTACAACACGCCCTCGGTAGACGCTGCGGAGGAAGTGTTCCGCGAAGTAACGGACACAATCGTCCGGGTCGGGCCACTACGTGCAGCCGAGATGGTGAAACTGATGGACAACACGTACAGGGACGTGAATATTGCCATCGGAAATGCGTTCGGAGAAATCGCTCGCGCCTACGGACTAGATGGTCAATCCCTGATTACAGCAGCAAACAAGGGATATGACCGAAACAACATCAAACAGCCAGGCGCAGGTGTCGGAGGAGGATGTCTTCCGAAGGACCCCTATCTCCTTCTAGATGAGTTTGATGAGGACGGACTCACGGCCCGCGAACTAGCGAGTGAAATGATAGTAAATGCACGGAGTCTAAACGAAGAGATGCCGAACGTGACGGTTTCAATGATCAAGGATGCTCTTACTGAATACGACGACATCCACGCTCTCGTACTTGGAGTAGCATTCAAGGGACGACCAGCAACGAACGACATCAGGCACACACCAGCGGGTCCGATAATTGAGGCACTCGATGAATTCGGGAAAATAGATGCCTTCGATCCACACGTAGAGAACGAGAAAATTGAATCTCTTGGCGCTCGGCCGGTTGAACGTACCGATGACGAAAGTCTCACGTCGCTCGTAGAACGAGCCGGTTACGACGTTCTCGTGGTTGCGAACAACAATCCACTTTTCAAAGAGCTCGACCTATTTCGGGTCCGCGAAGCGAACGACAGGGACGTGATCCTAGTTGATGGGTGGGGTATGTATTCTCCTCGGACAGTCGAACGGGTTGGCCTCCAGTACGTCGGCGTCGGGCGTAGTCCGCAATACGGCCAGCCGGACACACTATGTGAGTAACTGGCTACTCGAGATACCCCCTTTCTTTTGCTTCAAGCAGTGTTGTGAGTGTCCACCCGGTCGTCGGAGGTGTTCTCGCCAACTCCAACGCTTTCGAAGCAGGGACGAACTGCCAGTTGATGTATTCATCGTCATCGGGGTTTGGTTCGCCTCGTTCGAGATCAGTTGCTACGACGACACCCCGTTTGTACCGCATGGTTGCTGATGGGTAATACTCAGTAACGACCTCTAGCTGTCCTGCTTGCAATCCTGTTTCTTCCTCAAGTTCCCGGGCGGCTGCCTCAGCATATGACTCTCCTTCTTTCAAATCGCCCCCGGGACATTCGAGAAACATCTCCTTCAACTTCGGCCTATACTGCTCGACCATTGCTACTTGGCCATCACACAGCGCGACGATTCCAAGTCCGTTTGTCGGACGATCGACCCAATAGTATTTGGCTAAATCACCGGAGGGTTGATTAACTAGGTCATAACCCACGATAAACCAACCACAGTCATACTTCAACACTGATTCAACAATCGACCAGTCAGTCATAGGAATATATTTCGAGCGCTCTAACCGTATACTTTTTACTTATGTGTGAGGGTGTCATAGAACTCTTCTCACACCGTGATGATCGTACTTCCCGGATTGTCTCCACGTTCGTAGTTGGTGATAGCGACGACAAGGCGAAGACACAGGGCAAGAAACACCCGCGCCCGTGCGTGGACGCGGCCTCGGGCGTGCGTTCGCCCGAGGCCGCAGTCCTTCACTGATTCGTTGGTTCGTTCGACTCCAGTCCGGCGGTTATACGTCTCATCCAACGTGGACTGCTTCAGCTGAACGTCCTCGCTGTGTTGTTCGATTCGGTCTTCGACCCTGTACTCGATGTCTTTCGGGTCGTCAGTGTTTCGCGCGTTGTACGGAGCGACCGGCACGACCCCTGCGGCCAGCAGGTTGTCGTGCCAGTCGAGCGTGTTGTAGGCGCTGTCACCGACCATCCAGATTGGCTTGGCGACGGCGAGCGCGTCACGTGTGACGCGCATCGCCGTCTCCTCTGGCGCTCGCTTACTCTCGGTGAACTCGGCTGCAATCGGGATTTTTTGCCCGGTCGAGACGATCGTGCAACCGTAGCCGTAGTAGTACTCGTTGTCGGTTGGCTCGTAGCACTTCGACGCTTCTTGATCGGCGGGCATCGCCCTCACATCCGTTGAATCAATGCAGTAGGTCAAATCGAGCAGGCCGCGCGGGCGGCCTGCTCGACGAGTCGGTCAAAGACCTCGTCAACGACGTGTTCGAGGTCGGTGAGGAAGCGATCGACCGCGTCTCTCGACGGCGGTCGATCGAAGCCACAGCTCAGCCAGACAACTGTGTTCTGAAGCTCCCGCTCAACCGGCCGAATGCCGTAGATGTCGTGGTAATAGCAGTGAAGGAAGCCACGCATCATCTCTGGTGGCTCGTTCTCTCGTGTTCGCCCCGTCTTCGCCGGGGCGAACACGTCGAAGTCTTCGAGAAACTCGAAGGAGAGATGCTCAAACAACGCTAACGTCTCGGTCTCCGCGACATTGAAAAACGTCTCTACCGAAGGATCATCGTGCAGGGTCGCTGAGGCCATACCATCTCAGCATTCACCCTGCTCTTTGGTGTGGTAATCGTTCTATGACACCCTCTATGTGTTTGTTCTGTTCCACCCAATTACTGATTAGACGTGATCTGATGACAGACCTGTAAGTGTCGCGTCGCTATTTTGTTCCAGTCAAATCGTTCAACAGCAATTTCTCTACTTTTTTGCCCCATCGATTGGCGGAGGCCCGGGTCTGACAATATTTTATCAATGGCGGACGCAAGCGTCCGCTCATCGCCTGGTTTGACTAGATACCCGTTCACTCCGTCTTCAATCATCTGCGATATCCCACCAATATCAGACCCAACTAATGGTTGACCACAAGACATTGGCTCCAGCAGAGAGGTCGGACACGGATCCTGTAATGAGGGTTGGACATAAACGTCACTGGCCACATACATACTTTTTAGATCTTCGAAGGGGATATCGTTAATAATGAGTTTGAGGTTATTTGTGAGCCCATAATCTCGCCTCATTTCCCGAAGCTCCGTAAGGTACTCATCTTCGTAAAACCGACTTTTAATAACAAACAGGATGTCGTCGTTTCCCTTCTCGTTAACAAGAATGTCTGCGGCTCGAACTAAGTGGTCGAATCCCTTTCGGGGAATCAACGGGCTTGAGTAGAGAACCACCTGATTGGCAGACAAA
This sequence comes from Halobellus sp. EA9, assembly GCF_051195055.1. Taxonomy (NCBI): domain Archaea; kingdom Methanobacteriati; phylum Methanobacteriota; class Halobacteria; order Halobacteriales; family Haloferacaceae; genus Halobellus; species Halobellus sp. EA9. The sequence continues at coordinate 9,669 of NZ_JBNTJW010000018.1, forward strand.
TCGTATCTCTCTCTCACCGATCTATGAGGAATTTCGGGAGTGAATGTGTCGGTATCCACGCCATAGGGAATTGCCGTTACGTTTTCTGGTTTTACTTTTTCGTGCTCTTCGACGTCGGCACGGAGTCGGTCGTTTTGAAGAATTGTCTTGCCAGCTCGCTTGATTAGATAGAGATCGGGAAGTATGTAACGAAAAGCCAGGGGGCGATCGGACTTTGGAGTGAGGCCCAGTCTGACATCAACCTCTCCGATAAGATCACGATACACCGTCTTGTTTCTAACCGATGATGACAGGGTTACGAGGATGTTAGCCACGAATGGCGAGTAAACGAAAATTGCATCGTATTCGTTTTGACGGAGATGGGCGAATATTTTGAGAGCCATCTCAGACCGATCCAAGAGGAATTTCGCCACCCCTGTCGGTGTCTGGATGAGATTTCGAGGTCGACTCGATTCGTTTCGGGAATCATCTGAACAGAAATAAAGTTTCACTCGGTGAAATGTGATATCGTCACGCTGGCTCCACCGATCGGTCCCCTCCCATTGACGTTCTAGTACCGTTACATCATGGTCTGCCCGTGCCATCTCTTTTGCCAGTTTGTAGACAATATACGGTCCGGAGCCTTCGCCTGGGAGAACTTGGTCATACTCGTCATATATATGGAGTATTTTCATAAGTGGTTGTCTGGTTCGTCCAAGTAATCTCTACTATATATATCCAAAGGAATCGCCGCTTCAAGCGACTTCTATATGAGTTCAATTCGCTCATTTGTGTGGTAACTCGATTGTTATCTGAGTGAGCTCACTGGCCCGCTAAGTAATCGATTCAAAATGATTGTCAATAGTCTGTTGTTGAAACGTTGTCTGCATTCGGATGTGTTGAATCACTAGACAGTGTTGGACGGGTCACTAAAACGGGCCATCCAAGTCGAGTGCGACCGTCGCTGAAGTAACTGAATAATTGTTAGAGAGATATCTCGTTTCGGTGCTTGACCTGCCTAATATAATCGTTTTCGTATACAATCTATCTGTGTACCCGCCTGTTCAGTCGTTTCTCCCCGCTGACTGTAGCCCCTCCCCAGCGCTGCCACTCCATAATCAGGTGTTCGGAATGTGCATCAACCGCTGGTGAGTAGCAATTAACATCACCGCTAGGCTACTGGAATAATCACGGACCGCATTTTGCTTCGGGAATGACGGGACAATCTACTGGTTTCGACGAGTGTTAGAGTAAGAATAACTGGACTTGGTAGAGATATATCTCAAGAGTCGGCGTTCCACCGAGCGGAACGCCTACGTCACGGGCATCTCCTTGCGAACGATGTTCAAGAACATTCGTGCAGGCACGCGTAGTTTCAGCCGCTGTTCAACGTCGAGACTGATCTGTACTAGCAGGTCAATAACCTACCACATATCATAGAGCATTCGTATTCGGATAAGAGGATAAATCGCAAGCCGACGGCTACCTGAACTCAGAGAACGAAGGGGAGGTGAATGAAACTCTCCCCAGATGCAGTTACGTCGCTGTTGACTTCGCTCTTCCCCTCTGGTATGATAGACGACCTCGCGCGTGAGCGCGAAGTCGTCGTCAGAGACCGCAAACTGGACGTCCAAGTGCTTGTATGGACGCTAATCGTGGGCTTCGCTGTCGGCGGCGAAGCCCGCTCAATCGGCGGGTATCGCCGTACCTACAACGGTGCGACGGGGCAAGACCTGTTCCCCTCAAGCTTCTACGACCGACTTACCCCACAACTCGAACAGTTACTACGCGACCTCCTCGACTACGCCGTCGAGGAGGTCGCTGTCCCACACACGGTTGCCCCAGCGTTCAAGCACTTCCGCGACATCATCGTCGCTGACGCCACCGTCGTGCGGTTACACCGCTTCCTGTCAGCGTTCCCTGCGACCCATCCAAACGTCTCCGGACTCAACCTCTACCTCGTTCACAGCGTCACCGCCCAGTCGGTGATCGCGTGGGCGATCACCGACGAGCGGACCCACGAGAGCACGCTGTTCAAGACAGGAAAATGGATGTGTGGACGGCTGTTCTTGCTGGATCTCGGCTTTTTCAAGTACCATCGATTCGCACGGGTTGACGAGAATGGCAGGTTCTTTGTCAGTAGGCTCAAACGAAGTTCGAATCCACGAATTGTCCGCGAGCTACGGGAATGGCGCGGGCGCGCCATTCCGTTTGAGGGCAAGAAGGTGTTCGACGTTCTGGGTGATGTCTGTCGAAGATTGAGATTCCGCCGAAACGCCCATTAGTAAAACTATCGTATTACGTCTATATGTCTGAAGCAGCTACAAACGATGATGGCGGAGACGATATTGCCACGGTGAACTTCAAAGTCACCGAGTCGTTCCTCGAACAGATAGACGACACGTGGCAGGGGCGGGGGTTCAACAGCCGGAGCGAGTTCATCCGGTACACGCTTCGGGACGCCGTCGAGTTCCCGACGTTCGACCGCGAGGAACTCGTCGCTCTGCTCGAAGCCGAAGAAGACATCCGTGAAGGTCGAACGACGAGTGCCGAGGAAGCCCACGAGCGATTCGGCACGAGCGATGAGTGACAACGGGTGGACGTGGGAACTCTCCTCGACGGCCGAAGACGGCCTTGACGGACTGTCCCCCGCCGACCAAGACCGGATACTCGATGAGCTCGATGAAATCGTCTCCTCGCCGTACCAGCGAGCCGATAAGTGAGGAGCACCTGGAGATGCCCACCTAACAACTGTTTTACGAGGGCTCTGTCGTTACCTCATCGAGCGCTTCACGAACACGCTCGTCGTCACTCTCCCCGTCAAGGTACCACCGTCGCCGCTGCGGGTCTTTGTGAATATTGGAGAGCCCTTGTCGGCTGATCGAGAGTGTCTTAGCGACGGATCGGTACGATTCACCGTCTTCCAGTCGTTCGAGTGCGTCTACGAGCTCGAAGTAACTGTCCTCTCCTCCATCGGGCTCAACGATGGGCTGTAGGTATCCCTCATCGTTGCGTCGGAACCCTGCAGGAACGTTTCCGACCCATTTTCCTTGGTCTTTCGCTCGCTCCACGCCGGATTTCACGCGTCGGATCGGCTGTCGTCGCTCTTGCTGATACACCATACCGACGATGTCAGCGACGAACCGACCGGTACCGTCCGGTTTGACCTTCTCGACAGCTCCGTCCGTGATGTGAATCGTGACGCCGTGTTCCTCGCAGGCGTCGAAGAATTCCTGCAGCGTTGCCCCGCGGCGAGAGATCCGGCTGATCTCCCAGACGATGACGTGGTCGAACTCGTCGTTTCGGATTGCGTCCAGGAGGGCGTTGAATTGTTCGCGCTCGTCGTTCGATCCGGATTCGATATCAACGTACTGTTCGACCCTGTCTTGGGGGAAGTCATGCTCGTCGATGTATCGGGTGATCGAGTCGCGTTGATGCTGGTCGTCTTGTCGTTCTGTAGAAGGGCGAATGTACGTCCCGACTTTTCCGGCATTCTCCATATCCTGAGCCTGTCATAGAAGAGTTCACAAGGCTTTCTGAATGAGCTTTAACGAACTGAAAGCGTCGTACACTTGGTGCACGCTGTTCTCAGCCTATTTTAGCTATGGCGAAAGAGAAGTTCGGCGTCGCTGTTGACGAGGAAATCGTGCGAGAAGTAGATGAACTGGTCGCTGAGTGTGACGATCTCGGAGTCAGCCGCTCCGAGATCGTCGAAGCCATTCTCACAGCATTCGTTCAATCCGAGGCGAACCAGGTTGAACGGGTTCGAGAAATCATTATTCGGAAACGAAAGGGCACTATCTAACCGTTTCTAAACTCCGTGCACCAAGTGCACAAACTTCTAAAGGAGTTACCGTTTATAAAAATAAGTAATCTGACTATAGTGTGTGAAGAGTTCTATGACACGCTCCATATCCTACTTACCACCTGTTTCATTCTTAAAGTTCGGACGTTGGTTGCAGGCTGCAAGCAGACACCCCCCTCGTTACAGGGCGTTCACCTGAGCCCAACTCTTGGTCAAGAGTGACAGACACTCCCTCATCTCTGCTTGGAATGTTAGCAGAGACCACTGGAAACTTACATACTACGTGGATCTTCTACGAGGTCTTTTGAGGGTCACTCTTCATCTGTAGGTCCGGATCAGTACTTGGCGGGTTGACTATTCCTTGCGCGAAACCTATACCCCAAAAGATGTGCCAGACATTAATTAATAAATAATATCTAATGAGACTTCGGTTTGTTCTAAGTCGCATGAAAGCAGCAATACCTAATATACTAATTTCACCGATAAAGACTACAGAGAGGGGGATGAACAACGGGATCGGCGTTAGCAGGGCAGCCAAAAAGAGACCAATAACAACTATCCCGATTATCGTTGGTCCATAGTGGAACCATTTCCCGAGTTCGCTGTGGATACGGACTGCTTGTCCTCGGCCGTAACCGTAGGTGTACGCCATTTGTTGGAAGCGCCGCCAAGTCGGCCGTCGATAGTGATCGACTGGTGCATCTGGGCGAAACAAGAGTCGATATCCTTGTTCTCTGATTCGATAGTCCATCTCTTCATCGTCAACCGTAACGAGTTGTTCGTTGAATCCTCCGACCTCCTCTAACACCTCTCGCTTATAAATCACGTTGCAGGTAGGGTTGTGATGAACTTCAGTTATCTCATCACCTGTGAACCCGTATCTCGCACCCACCTTGCTGAATAACTCGAAGAAATCACCGACTGCCTTAGCGAACGTTTTGTCGTCCTCCGGTGTTACATTCGGCCCACCGACTCCCGCTACGTGTTCGTCCGTTTCGACTGTTGACTTGAGTTTCACGAGCCAATCGTCTGGGACCACGCAATCAGCATCAGTAAACGCGATATAGGACCCGTCAGCTTTCTGTACTCCGAGTTCGCGTGCGTAACTAATCGTCCCCTCTTCCTCAAACAGAACACGACAATTATACTCGTGGGCGATATTGAGTGTTCCATCGTCTGATCCGCCATCCACGATTATCACCTCATACTTTTCTTCAGGATAGTTTTGACTATCCAGCGACTCTAGGCACGCATCAAGCGTTTCTGCGTCGTTGAGCGTCGGAATGACGATGGAGATCTCCGTCATTCATCCGAGATACTTGTCCGGATCTTGTAAATCGTTGTACGAATCACACTGGGGGCACTTGAGTACGTAGCCAGAGACATCATATAAATTAACATCCTTAACAAGAGTCGCACCGCATTTCCCACATTGTGCCGAATGTGGTCCAGGTTCAGTGTTCGGGTCATCGCTCGTGAGCGCTGGTATTGACCCTGTGTCAAGGACGATCCAACTACGTGTACCACGATCCATAAGCTCTCGCCGGCGACCGGTAAATGACTCAAGTTCAATCATCGGATGATGTGATTCTGTTTCCAGGGACGCCCTGTGCGGTATGCTCGTCTTCGAGTTCGATTTTCGCTTCATACTCTCGATCATATTCGCTGTAGTCTCGGTCAGAGATATATCCGAGGAAGACCTTGGCCTCGTGCGCGATTCGTTTGAATTCTTGCCACCCGTTTTCCCTGAGAACCTGCCGGGCTGCTAGTGGAACGTACTTTGGAGACAAGTAGTAGTCCTTGAGAAGCTGATCGACCTTCTGGTTTATTTTCTTGTAGGTAAGGTTTGGGTAGTCAATAACGGCACGCTGATGACCTTTTTGATCAAGATACTGATCGAGGCTATCGATATTGAGATGACCGTTTTGATGAGCCCACTCAAAAAACTCCGTTCCTGGGAATGGCGTCGCCACGGCAACTTGCAAGACTTCAGGCTTCGTCTCGAAAATAAGTTCTCTAGTCTCTTGGATGGTCTTTTCCGTCTCACCTGGGAGTCCGATGATGTAGTCCCCATGGATCAGGACACCAGCCTCCTTCGCCTTCCGACAGTACTCACGAATCTGATCTGTAGTAATGTCTTTCTTCATATTCATCAACATCTCGTCGCTTCCTGACTCGAAACCTGTCACAAACAGCCGACAGCCAGTCTCTCGCATCCGTTTCATCGTATCTAGACCAAGCGTTCCGTCCGCTCGGGCGTTACAGGCCCATGTGATGCTCACATCTCGACTTCGCAGTTCCTCAGTGAAATTACGAACTCGCTTCTCGTTGAGTGCGAAGGTGTCAGTTTCAATAAATATCTCGTTAACCTCAGGCAAGTTCTGTTCGACCCACTCAAACTCATCAACGATGTCTTCAACGCTCCTATATCGGTAGGAGCGGCCAGTAAACGTCTGTGGCCATGAGCAGAAAGTACACTCATAAGGGCAGCCTCGACCGGTGATGATTTGAACTTCGGGATAGAGAGACTGACCCAGGAAGTAGTCGTCGATATTGAGATGATCGTCATAGACCTTCGAGACAAAAGGCAAATCGTCAAGATCAGCAGAGCGTTCGATAGGACGAGGTTCGTTGTGTACAATTTCGCTATCTCGGTAGAAAGACATTCCCGCAATACCGTCGAACGAACCGTTCTGATCAAGCGATTCAGCTACTTCGACGGCGGTGAGTTCGAAATTGTTCTGAGCGACGATGTCGACGCAGTCAGTATTGAGTATCTGATCAGAAAAAACAGATCCAGGTTCCCCAACTACCATCGTCGTGGCACCAGTCGCGTCTTTGATGTCTGACAGAACGGATAAATCGTTGTTCAGGCTGGTGAACGACGTGTCCATAATGACGAGTTTTGGGTCGAACTCGGCAGCATCGCGCAGGACGTCTTTCTTCCTCCAATCCCACGCTGGTGCATCAACTAGCTTAGCTTCGTGACCTTCCTGTTCTACTGCACCGGTCGCGTATGCGAGCCATACCGGATAGTAGAGAGTTCCTCCTCTGCCAGTGTCCTGCCACCGCATGCTCCTGCTGAATCCTGGCATAAACGGCGGATTGAGAAGATACGTTCGGCTCATAATAGAAGATTTTAGAGTAGAAATATAAATGTGGGGGCTTTGGTGAAGGCACCGCTAAGTTAGGCAGACGTTCCAGACCCACGCAAACTGCCGAAGCCAGTTGTTCGTAGTTTCGACGTCGTAGCCAATAAATGAGGCGTAGAACGTCTCTATGCGACGCTTCAGCTCTTGAATCCATCGCTCGACGCGGTTTCTCACACTATGCCGGCGGACGATGTGAGTGACACCTTCAGCGGTGAAAGCGGAGCCGTAGCTCGCGTCGTCTGTCACCAAAATTGGCGGCATCCGCCCATACAACTCGGCGATTTCGGTGAGGAATCGCCGAGTTGTGAGGTAGTTCCTCGATGGAGCGACAGAGGTATGGATGAGGTGGCGAGTCTCGGGATCGACAGCTGCGAACAACACAAACTGCCGGGCCCGCTGTTTGACCACCGTCTCGTCGATCAGTACCACCGCCGGCAGGTCGGCGGCAGGCCGCCGACCCGCCTCACGCATCCGTCGTCCAAACTTCTGAACCCAACTCCACATCGCAACATCAGACCGTTCAACGCCAATCCAGCCGAGAACGCGTGCGACCTTCCGAAAGCTCACACCGAAGTTGTACAGGAGGATCGCCAGCTCAACGACCTGTCGATCCGTCCGCTCACGCTTGAAAAACTCAATCTCGTCCAGCACTTCACTCAGTTCGGGAAGGTTCATTTGAATCAGTTCCACTAGGAGCCGAATCTTCCCATCCCTTTCGCTAACTTAGCGGCGCCTTGGTGAATTGCCAGACGGAGTTTGATTTCACCGTGTTACAGCACGCTTGATGTTGTGAGCGATATATTTTACGACGAGTTCACGAAATTCTTGATACTATGTTCGCGCACGCACGACGTCGCCGTGCGTCCGCTTGATCGACGAGAAGACGGTCTCACACATCGCTCTTTGGCGATACAGAGGCCCACCGACCCGCGCGTTGTGCGCGTGATCGATGGGCCAGAACTCTCGATGTTTAATCAGCGGTCTCACGTCCTCTTCTCGCAGTTTGTCGCGTAACTCCATCCAATCGTAGCCTTTGTCCGCAGCGAGGCTGTGCAGGTCGCCTGGGTTGCGGCAGGCGACCTGCCAGCCGAGCTGTGTGTCGTGTGTTTTCTCGGTCGTACAGTGAACGTCAACGATCGCTTGGGTTTCTGTGTCAACGAGAGCAGTCGCTTTGAGTGTTTGAACGCGATAATTCGTCCGGCGACAGTAGTGCTTGCTCGCGTTTTCACGGTCGAAGAATGTCGCGTCAATAGCGGCGTGACCTGAGAGGTCGTGCAGCTGCGCCGAGAGTGGTCTGCGAAAGAGTTGAGCCCTGAGAGCGCGTCTATCTCTTGATGAAGAGTAGTCGGCGCGGTCAGTTGGTAAAGCACGTCTCGGAGAAAGAGCTCGAACAGGCGATTACGGACGCACAGAAGGCGGACGAGACCCGTCTCGTCCGGCGGTTGTGCTACATCAAGAACTTCTATCACGGTGACACGCGTGAGGAAGCTGGCAAGCGCGTTGGTGTCTCCAGAGCCACGACACACAGATGGGCACGCGCGTGGAACAACGGTGGTGTCAACGGGTTGCGGCCGAGCTTCGGCGGCGGCCGGCCGCCGAAGCTCACCCCAGCCCAATTCGAGGAACTCTGTGAGACTCTCGAAGCTGGACAGCCTTGGACGTCGCGAGAAATCCACGCGCTCATTGCGGAGCGTTACGGCGTCACGTATCACCCAGCCCACCTCAGCCGAAAGCTCCGAGCCGCGGGAATGAAATACGCAAAACCGCGTCCGATAGACCCACGGCGTCCAGAGGACGCTGAGGAGATACCTGCCGAGCGCCTCGGCCAGGCGCTCGGCAAGGATGAGCACAAACCAGAGGAGGATCCGGTTGCGTTCGGATTCTTTCGATGAGGCGTGGCCACAGCCGTCCGAGAATTCTCAGCGGATGTGGTCGTTCGACCAGACGGTAACGATCGAAAAGCCGTTGGTGACGTTTCCGTGGCGGTCAATCGGGTTCTATGCGTTGACTGGCCAGAGTGTGATCACGTTCAAAAAGCGGTTAGTGAAAGAGACGATTGTGGAGGCGCTCGAAGAGATCCGCGAGCAGAATCCGGTGGGGCGGATTCTGCTCGTGGCGGATAATTACGGCTCCCATCACGCGCGACTCACACAACAGCGGGCCGACGAACTCGGCATCGAGTTCGTCTTCATCCCACCGTATTCGCCAACGTTGAACGCGATTGAACCGCTCTGGAAAGACCTCAAGCGTGAGATTTCACCGACGATCTTCGAGGACAAAGAGCACTTCAGAGAGTACCTCACCGAGACGTTTCTCCGGTTGAGTCATCGACTGAGCTTCGCCGTTGACTGGATCGATACCTTCCTCCCAGGTGGTCAGATGTTACGCTGATCACTCCGGGGGCGGCGACTTTGCCTCGGCCACCAACAGCATTTTTAGCTAATCGCACTGCTTTCTTCGTGAAGCGGGAAATCTTCGACATAGACATCGGCGGTTTCCCGCTTCATCTTCCTCGTTCTAACGGTCGAAACCAACGCTGTGCAGCGATTCCTCAGAGCCAATGTGGGTATTTGAAATAGAGATGACAGGTTCAACATAAACAATCCCAGACACTTTCTGCTGATTAATTCGCCGGTTCAATTTCACTGGTTATGCCGCTCGTGAAGTACCGAGTGTCAAGAGTGGTTCTCGAATGTACCCGCACTCAGGAGCAGGTCTCCACAGGGACAGTATCCAACCCCTGATGTCGGGAGAAATTAGCGCTACTTATGCCGCATCAGCGGATTCAATAGAGTACACTGAATGCTATAATCTAATCACCCGACGATACTGGCGTGTGTCGTTAAACTAGAACAGTACATCAAAGCCAAATTATTTGAATACACGTGCACAATCAGCCAGAGAAATGACTAACGAGAATATCGTCTTAGTTACTCTAGATAGTCTACGAGCAGATCACTGTGGATTTCTCGGATACCAGCGTGATACGACACCAAATCTAGACTCAATGGCTACTAATGGCATTTCCTTTGAGAACGCGATGGCTCCCGGTGGAGGAACGCCAGCAGCAATGACCGGAGTACTTACCGGAGAATTTTCTTCGGTGAGTCCGACTCAGATCGAACCCGCTCCCTGGGTCAAGATGTTAGATGACAGAAGAACAATATCTGAAGTTCTCTCAACTGAAGGTTACTCAACTGCCGCTGTAACTCCAAACGTATTTGCCTCCAGTTATTTTGGTTTTGATCAAGGATTCGATTACTTTGAAGATTTTCTTTCGATTCAATCAGAGACTACTGGAGCATATCAAAAATTGCTGGATAAAACAACTGTATCAGGGCGAGGAGGAGTAGCTTCAACATTACGTAATTTGCGTAATTTAATATTCCAAGAAGAAGTATTCAAACCTTGGGAAGACTACTTCGAAACAATCACCTCATGGGTGGAGGAACAAGATGGTCCATTCTTTTTGTGGGTTCTGTTACTTGACACGCATCATCCATACCTCGCACCTCGTAACCATCGACAGTGGAGTTCGACATATGAAATGTGGCGCGCAAACTGGAAAGTTCTCAAAAGCAACTGGAATCCAGATTTTTCAGAGAAAGAACGGCAGAACCTCATCAATGCGTACGATGATTCGATCAGATATGCAGACCAATTTCTCGGTCGTCTCCGAGATGAATTCGGCGAATACGATCCGCTGATTATCGTGCATGGGGACCACGGAGAAGCATTTGGGGAACCCGGATGGTATGGGCATCCACCTGAATTAACTGAAGAGACGCTACACGTCCCGTTAGTTATGTTCGACGATAGGCTCCAGGATACAGTACAACATCCTGTCTCACTGACTGGCCTGGCCGAGGAAATCGCGAAGTATGCTGGCATTGATACAACATTCCCCAATGGATCTCTTGTAGAATCGTCTCGAAACTACGCTATTTCGAATGTTTACGATGGCAATTGCCGGAAGATGTCTCTTCGGACGACTGATGCTAGATACACGAAAGAAGGATCGAAATCCGAACTAAACTATCTGGGAGAAGAACATAAGGACCCAGGTCAATCAGACAAAGAGGTTGAAACCAATCGGTATGAATCCATCCTCCACGATTATCTATCTCATGAAAATGAAATCGGTCATATTCGATCAGAAATAAGAGAGATGGATAATATTTAAAATTATTCGTCGCCTAAAAATGGACTTATCAAAATCAAGTTTAAAAATATTTAGTGCAAATTTATTTAGTTCAATTCTATATTTTTTTACGATAGCTTACTTTGCTAGAGCTCTCGGGGGAAGTACTCTAGGCGTCTTTTTTCTTTTTCAAGCACTACTCTCACTGTTAGATATTCTTGCAGATTTTGGTCTGAGAGGTGCTATTGAGAAAAGGCTAAGTGAAGGAGACCACCAGAGTTCATTCATTGGTGCAGGGATTCTGATTAAGATCGCCCTCTCTACTGCACTTATTACTGGAATCTGGCTGTTCCGAACTTATGTAAACCAATATCTAGGTGAGCAACTTGTCGGATTACTAATGGTTGCTCTTGTCCTTTATGGAGTATCTAAATTAGCGATTAAAGTTTTATATGGTGAATTGAGGGCTGGCGAAACTGCTATCATTCGAATTGGAGAACGGATTACGTGGATCGTAAGTAGTATACTCTTTGTAACGCTTGGGTTTGGGGTTGAAGGATTAGTATGGGGTTTGATTCTTGGTTATATCGTTAGTCTGGGTTGGAGTGCATTCAAAATTAATATTTATCCTTCAATTCCTTCACAGAGGCAGTTTCATTCACTGATTAAATATATGAAATACAATGTAGTCACGTTTGTTGGCTGGGAACTCTACAACTGGACTGATGTTGCCATCCTTGGTCTCTTTGTGACACCAGAATTAGTGAGCCATTATGAACTGTCTTGGCGGATAGCAATGTTGGTAATGTTAGTTGCGAACTCCATTGTTACTACAGTGTTTCCACAAATTAGTGCTTGGGATGCTGAGGGCGAAACTCAAAAAATTGAGGATATCGCATCAAAAGCGTTGACTATTTGTTTATTATTTACTATTCCTGCATTTTTTGGCACTGTTCTACTTTCAAGCGATATTCTCCGCTTTCTGTATGGAACGGGGTACACTAATGCGGCTGTCGTGTTGATGATTTTAGTTGGAGAACAGATTATTCAGGTGTTTCAGCTTGTCTATGGCCATGTACTAAGAGGAATCAATTTACCCTCTCTGTCTGCGAAGGCAACCGCTGCGGGTCTTACTGCAAATGCCACTCTCAATTTCGTGTTGATATCTCAGTTTGATATTCTTGGTGCGGCAATCGGAACGACTACAGCATCTCTTCTCGGAACAGCACTTCATTGGAGATATGCGTCAAAATTCATCTCAATTGATTTGGAAATGAATAAACTGCGCTGGATAGTTATTTCGTCAACAATAATGACTTTCGTTCTTTGGGTGATCCAATTATTTGCACTCCCATCATCGCTTATCACTTTTATTATAATCGTAGTATCTGGGGTAGGAATTTACGCGGGAGTTCTTTTTGTGCATCCGGCGTTCCGAAAGATGATACTCCAACTGATCGATACGCTGCGTAGGCCCAGTAGTATATAAAATAACGCTCCGCTCTTGTGGCGTAGATTGTTGGTGAGTTAGAGTGCCGTTTCGAGGATGGCTTTCAGCGCTTCTTTCCCTGGTTTTCGGAAGACCTCACGTCGGAGTTGGAACGCTCTGAGATACGGCGTAAGTCCGTCTTTGGAGACTCCTCGATGCGGCGAGAGCCACCGTCGCGTCAGCGACGCGTGGCTCTCGCAGGTATTCACGCGTACGTCTCCATCAACGTACTCCCCGTCACCGTGGACGACGTATTCGTGGTCGAATGCGTCGTCCTCGTCAAGTGGGTCGTACGCTCGAAAGCCATCAGTATAGACGGTCACCGACTCCTGCTGGCGGTCGGCCAGCAGGAGTCGCATCGTCGATTCGTCTGCGGCTTTCGCCGGAATCACGTACCGGTCACCGCTCCCACGATCTGCGAGAATGAACACGGGGAGCTTGTCCTCAGCGTACGTTCCACGTCCGCGCGTGGACAGCCCACGCGAGCGCGACGGGCCGTCGCGCTCGCGGCCTTTGAGACCTGCTTTCACGTACAGCTCGTCGGTTTCGACCGGTCCTTCCAGTTGTGGACGGGGCGCGTCCAGCGCTCGCAGGAAGCGCTGGACGCGCCGATAGATCGTCTTGTAGGAAACGTCAATTTCCACGTCTAACTGTCTGAGACTCGTGTTGAAGCGGATGTAGGTGTAGACAGCGAGAAACCACTTTCTGAGTGCCACCGCCGAGTGTTCGAAGACAGTGCCAGTCTGGTCGTTGAACGTGCGGTCGCAATTCTTACAGCGATACCGCTGAAACACCCGATAGCTGCCGTACCGAATCACAGATTCGGCACGGCAGCGTGGGCAATAGACGCCGTTACGCCAGCGAACCTGTGCCAGCAGGTTCGCGGCCCGACGCTCCGAGACGAACGTCTTGACTGGGAACATCGTTCGTCGGGTGACGCGTTCGCGTCACCCTTGCCCGCTGTGACTTCCAGCTACTGCTGAGACCTGACCAACAATCCTCTACCCAAGAGCGTAACGCTCTTGCGTAGGAGATTGTTGATATTGCAGACCGGTAGCTGCGGGGTCAAAGAGGACAAGGGCACGCATAAATAAGGTTGGAGAGCGACTTGATAGTCCTTGAATAACAGAAATTTACTTGTGGCGTGGAGAAAGCCTGAATCGCTGATTGAGCGGTCATTTCCCGACTGTTATGTGATATTATATCGAATAGGTTAATATACCACAGCAAGCAGATAGTGTATGAAGAGTGCAATCATTCCACAGAGTCCCTCCCTATTGAATGGGGAACTCTTCAATTACGATAGCTCCTGTAAAGTTGGAACTGATGCCAAATCTGGATTTCCTGATCATATTGGTTATTCTATGCTTCGGGAAAAGTTCAGAGACGATGGCGACGAACTCTATACAATTGACAATGTAAATATATATTCGGTTGATATATGTATTTTTATTGATATGAATTACTGGTATTTATCACAGATATTGCAGATGGAATCCCCGCCGACTCTCGTTTACATAATGCGCGAACCGCCATCCGTGGATCCGTTAAATGCTATCCGTAATATCCTCCGTATCGCCCCACTATTTGATGTCGTTTTTACATGGAATGACACGCTTGAGGAAATCAGTGAGAAATTCATCGGATATAATTGGCCGCAGCATATCCAGCCAGTTCATACCGATAAAGAGTCATTTCAGGAGCAGACACTTCTCACCACTGTATCGAGCCGACGATATTCCACACATCCAAACGAATTGTATACTGCGAGAGAAGAAGTTATTCAATACTTTGACGAACACCATCCAGAGCGATTTTCCTTGTTTGGACGGTTCTGGAACAAACAGCCAACTATCGGCGATATAGTGGTCCATCATAAATTCAAAACTGATACTTACCAAACATATAATGGAGAAATAGATGATAAAAGCGATGCATATACTAGCCACCAATTTGCACTTGCTTTCGAGAATATCACCGGAATTGAAGGCTGTATCACGGAGAAAATTTTTGACTGTCTACGAGGAGGAGCAGTCCCGGTATACTGGGGCGCGAATAACATCGAAGAGTACGTACCGAAAGATTGTTTTATAGATTATCGTAATTTCCAATCACCCGAAGCACTATTTGAGAGGTTGGATTCAGTGACTGCTGAAGAGTACAATAGGTATCGATCTGCTGGTAAAGATTTCCTTGAAGAAAGAGGTGAGGAGTTCTCACCTGAATGTTTTGCTGAAACTATTTATGAGAACATTTACCGTGATGAAAAAGTAGGAAAAGATAAATTATCAAACAATGTTGAGGAAGAAATCATCCGGAAAGGCCCTGCTCATCAGTTGGTGTATCATCATGACGAATATTCTGCTGGAAGATACGTTTGGAACGCTATGAAATTAATTCGAAGAGACCCTCAGATCATACTTGACATCCCTGAGATACCCTACCATGGGTTGCAGAAATTATTATAATAGGCATTCGTCTTTCGCCCTTGGGAAGTAGATTGTTGATAGCGAGAGCTGCGGCTGAAAGTCGAAGAGGGAAAGGGCACCGCGCTAATGGCTTAACGAAGGTTTGAAAGCTAATTCGATTATGGATTTTGACGAGTTAAGAGAGCCGTGCACCGGCTACACGGCGATCTAAGGCTATTTTTGTGAAACAGTATAATTTCAGGTAATTCAATCAACTGATGAATTGGGTGCTGAAAATAGGTGATACATACCTTGTGACAGGCGTTTTGTCTTTCATCATATAAACCGCCTCTCACCGTTAGTACGTTGTTTGAGATCTAACCGTAAAAGGCATCTAACCCGCGGATTCTGATAGGGATCGGCAGACTCAGTACCTCACAAAGCTCGCAAGTTGAAGGAGTCCGCTTGCTGGGTTGTGTCCAAGCAAGCAAAGCAAGCGGACAGTGAAATCCACGAAGACCAGCTCCTTAACTTCCTCGTCAACCGACTTGACGAGGAAGTTTCTCTGAATCTCGCCAACAATGCCGAAATCGATGCAGAGGACATCTACAAGGTCCTCGTCGGCGCAACCGCCGACGGGACCTCGATCTCCACGCTATGCAACTCCAGCGAAGACTCGCCATCAGCGAACACGATTCTCTACCACCTCCGGACGAAGTTCGAGCCGGAACGGCTCGAACGAGTCGCTAACACGCTTCTTCGCCGAGACGTCGTCGAACTGCTCCCCGAGCAGGTGGAGGTCTGCGCAGACCTCCACCTGCGGCCCTACTACGGCGACGAAGACGATACAGACGGCCTCTACCACTCGGAGGCAAAGCGAGAAACCACCGCGTTTCACGCCTATGCGACACTCTACGCACGCGTGAGGAACAAACGCTACACGCTGGCGGTGCGCCGTCTCAAAGACGGCGACACCGCCAGCAGTGTCCTCGCTGAGTTCCTCGGTATCCTTGACGGCCTTGACACCGACGTCAAGGCCGTCTACCTTGATCGCGGATTCTACGACAGCAAGTGTCTCACGCTGTTACAGACGCACAACGTTGCCTACGTGGTCCCGGTCATCCGGTGGGGAGAAAAGATTCAGCAAGAACTCTCGGAAGGGTGAAGTCGCGTCATCCAACACGACCTGACGGGGAACCCGACGGTCACAACTGGACCGTCGAGTTTCCCGTCTACGTCGACTGTACGTACCTGAACGGGAAGTACGACGACCACGGCGTGGCGCGTCACGGCTACGCCGCTGACGCGCCGTTCATCGAGAGTCCACGCGACGCTCGATACCACTACTCGAAACGGTTCGGTATCGAGTCGAGCTATCGGTTGTCCGAGCAAGCGATCGCGACGACAACGACGCGAGACTCCACGGTGAGACCGCTATACGTCGTGGTGAGTCTGCTGTTGCAGAACGCGTGGCGGTATCTGCACTACGAATAAGTGGCGACGCCCCGCCGAGGCGGGCGTCGCCTCTGGTGGTGGCCGTACAAGGAGTTCGTGAATATGGTTCGGCGGGCTGCGTGGACGGCCCTCGCGGTGCGTCGGGCCGTCCCCGCGAATCGGCCACCTGATAATCGGTCCACCGGTAGTCACTGATCGAGCAAGCTCCCTTCAGGAGTGGCAACGCTGTCGCGTCGGCGGCTGACCGCCGCCGACAGCGACAGCTCCCTCTTCGATCAGCGTTGCTTGACCAGTAGCGACGACTCATCACAACAGAACAGGTGGCTCAGGTCAGGCTAACTGGCGATGCTTCGTGAGGTACTGATACTAGTTCATATCTCCTGAGCGCGTATAGAGTTTCATAACGACGTGGGGCGGCAAGCTGGACGGTGTTGATGAGGAACAGTTGCGTCAGCAACTGCGCACGGAAACCGATGGAAAGGCAGTCAAACGCCTCACCAGTGCGCTGCTGTACGAACAGGGACCTCACCAGCTGAAATCGAGCGACTTCTCGGATTCCCCGAACAGACGGTCTACGACTGGCTTGATGTCGTCGCCGAGCGCGATGCCACCGCGCTCGGCGACCTCCCTCGCCCCGGCCAATCCACCCGACTCACCGAAGAGCGGTGGAGTGAACTGACGGCGACGCTGGCGGCGTCGCCGTCTGAGGCAGGGTATAATGACCCGACGTGGACGCCGGCACTCGTCCGTAACCACATTGCTGAGACGTTCGACGTTGAGTACTCGCTGACACATATGTATCGTGTCATAAAGCGGGCGAGACTGTCCTACCAGACAGCCCGCCCGCGTCACTACAAAGCCGATCCGGCTGAACAGCAGCGATGGCGCGAGGAGTTCAAAAAAAGTGGCCGACGCTGAAAGCAGCCGATTACCGGATCGTGGTGATCGATCAGAACACGCAGGTCGTAAAAACCGAGCAAAAGCGGAGTTGGTTACCGGTGAACTCCCGCCCGAGACTGCCGGTCTCGGGCGGTCGGGCCTCGATCAATCTGTTAGGCGCTGTCACCGACAACGGTGAGCGCTTCATCTCGTTCGTCGAGGGACGATTCACCGGGAAGGCTGCCGCCCACTTTCTGCGAGCACTCCAGTAGGATTTCGGAAAGAAGCTCGTGATTGTCTTGGACAACGCGCCGTATTTCATTGCGAAGCTCCTCAAGAAGCAGGCCGCCGCCGACGGCCTGCTTCTTGAATATCTGCCAGCGTATGCACCGGAAATGAATCCACTCGAACAATGCTGGCGACAACTGAACGATGGACGCGCTAACCGACTGTATCGGGAGCTCTCCGATCTGAAGGCGTACCTCACCGCTAAACTTCCCACGCTCACGTCACCGGGAATCTATGAGTATCTCTGCTGATCCCTATGAGCTAGCTTGCGAAGTGCGTCTGATAGTGATTACTCTCGTCTCTTACCGCCGAGCGCCGTCACCGGGCGTCGCATTCGGCGGTAAACAGTGAGAGTAATCACTATGAATCATTATCCCCTCAACACCCGGCGACATCTGGCTCGTCGTCATCTTGGCCTGGGTCAACCAGAACTCGATCTGGGACACCTGCAACGATACTGACGGAACACCGTGCGATGACACCGTTCTCACGTGGCTGCATATGCTCGACCGAGACTGGCTTGAGTTCGTTGCGAACCTTCTGCTCGGACGCCTCGCTATGACGATTCTCGACCCTAACCGGTCGAGAATCGTCTCCATCGACTTCATCGACAACCCCTATCACGGCGTTCACATCAACGACGAAGGCGAACTCTGTTCGATGGCTCCCAAGGACGGGACGACCACCTGCCACCTACTGTACGGCGCACGTCGTCTCGAATGGCAAACCGGTGACGCTGGCGATGACCTACGTCCGTAGTGACGAAGATGAAGCCGACGCGGTCGGGCGCGTGCTCGCCCGCGTCGAGAACTATCCCTTCGAGGTCGATCTCCTGCTCGCCGACAGCGACTTCTACAACGAGCGCGTCATCCGCCGTGCTCGTGACATCGCCGCAACAGTCGTTCACGTGCCCAAGAAGGGCGAGCGGATGCAGGACAAACTCGACACCCACGAGTCGTACATGACGACTTATCGCACGTACAAGGACAGCGAGCGGGAACTGCGCTTCCCGCTCGCGGTCGCCGTCTCCTACCAGAACGGTGACCGAGGCAAGCACGGCGAGGTCGTCCGTGGCTACGTGGCTTGTGGCGTGACTGATCGCTCGGCGAAGCAAGTCGAACGCCTCTACAGGAAACGCTCAGGTATCGAAACGACCTATCGCTTGCTGCGGCAAGCACGCGGGATCACGACGACGCGTGATCCCGTCGTGCGGTTTTCGATTATGCTCGTCGCGGCACTGCTGGAGAACCTGTGGGTAGTGCTGCGGTGGGCGGTCGTCGCCCGCCCGCGGCGCGGCGGGCGCGACCTGCCCGAGGAGTTCACGTTCAAGACGTTCTGTGACTGGATTCGTCACGAACTGGAAGAGGAGTTACGCCGTCGGTGGAAGACCGAAGCGAACGGGGTTGGCGTGCCGGCGTCACAGGCAACGGCCGCGGGCTGACCGGGGTCAGCCCACGGCCTGTCCATTGGGCGGTGAGCGACAGCTTTCGTCAGATACCGTCGAACTCCGGGTGATATCGTCCGTCTGGAGCGGTGAATTGGAGCTACCTCGATTTACTCCGCAGTAGTAGCCAAGACTGGCCGTCAAATTATACAGAATGTGACTGTTTCGTGGCGTTCAGGCAGCACTCTCTCGACTCGTTCGGGAACTAACGAAAGTAGCCTCGATAAGCCACTGCTGTCACGCGGTTCATCTCCTAACTAAAGACGGATGATTATAATAGGAATCTTAGCAAGTTCGTTTTATTACTGCCCCTCCAGATGAGTAGATAGTACAAGATGTAGAAATAAATGAAAAATTCGCTATATTTACGCGCTCAAACCGTTGAGGTTCGTAATATAACAGAATAAATTTTCCTGTATCTAAGTTATTAGTTGTTAGAAACATAAGAGAGCCTTTTTTGATTGAATTTTTCACCGTGTGAACATCACCGTAAAAACGTTCAGAGAGCTTCCAGAGACCGTGTCTGTCTGCATATATTGTGGGATTCTCAGTGTATGATTTAATCCATTTGCTAGCTCTATACTCCGAATCAGTAAATGTTGTTTGATGAACTGTGTCTGAATTTAGAGCCTTAGATTCCGATGGTTCTGGTGTGAATTCAAAAATGATACCCAAATTCAATAACAGTAGCAGACAAATGAGTACAATCCCAATCTGTCTAGACTTATCACCAATAGAAATTGCGGCAGAATAAAATGGTGCTAAAATAAACATTGAGAGATGATAGATTCGACCCACACCAAGTGCCACAAATGGCAGTATTACTGTAGCTATACTGAACGTATATGTAACAAGACCTAGGAGAAGATAGTCTCCAGGGATATTATTAAATTCAAATTTAGAATCAGGAGATGATCCCTGAGACGACCGGATGACCTGGTAGAGAACTATGATGAGGCCGATCAAAACAATTCCTATTGAAGCGAAATTTAGATACTTCGTCAAGAGATGAATGGGTCCATCGGTAAACCCTTCAGTCACAAACTGGGTACCTCTTGAACTATCAGGTGAAAATACCTTTCCTATATTTGTGAGGATCCGGGCTGTCGCAGTCACCAAGAGAGTAAATATAGTTCCCTGGGAGGTGTATATGTACCATAAAGCAAGTACCACTGGGTAAAACAGAATTATAGGTACACCCCAACGTGGCAGATGTGGCCAAATATTCTCTTCTGGGAGATATGTTCGGAACTGTACAACTAACGTGCTCACTAAGAGAACCGGGAAAATAGCTAACAATAAATAGTAAGATACGCCGTAATGGAATGTTACAATTGCAATTAAAAAGAATATTATTAGTTTCTTTGTACGAGTAGCGGCCCCGTTTTGAAATGTAATAAGAAACAACGATGCGAGGATTATTTCTGCGAGTCCTTGACGAAACGCATTGGGAACTGTTGTAAAGTACGTCGGATTTAAAACTAATAAATATGCGCCCCAACGTGCTCTATATCCGAATAAATCCTCCCAAAGAAGAAAAAGTACGAGAGGAATAAAAGCAAGATAAAATGGATATAACCCTTTCAGAATCCAGACGAGATCAAGTTGGGTAAGACGTGAAATAGTTGTGGGATAGACACCTAAACTCAGAAGGGAATTGAGAATGTCTGGAGGGTGCTTAGGAAGCCAAATTGAGCGTTGGTTCGAAAGGTTTGCAAAATAATACTCAATATGGATATCCGAACCAAAAAGGTAGAATGAAATTAAAGTCTGATGGAATAGTAACCCAATAGAAGTTGTAAATATAAAAATAATACTCCAGTTCCGATTGCTAACGTAGTAATCAACAGCTGGTGTAATAGAGATCATAACTATGAGAACCATGTTGAGGGCATTCGTATTGCTAGTATTCAGTACAATTGGGCCGAGGAACGAGAGAGAAAGGAGGAGTAATGGAAGAAAGAGCCATTGTTTCCGATCAAGGCTCACGGATAGAGTTTGGGGAGAAATCAGAGTTTGGCTATCTAATTTCAGTAACAGGACACTATATAGAATTATATGTGATCCAACAATAAAGGGAACTGATAAAGGATTTTTTATGCCAAAAACTGGTAGCATTAGGTTTAACAGAAAACCAAGGGTTGTGGGGATTAGAATACTCATCGCAGGAATGAAAATAATCAATTTATGGCTTGGGCATTGAGGAAAAAGAAATCGTAAGCTGAGAAACGAGAGTATTCCTACAAAAGTAAGAGAAACAAGTAATACAATCAGAGAAATTAAGAGAGTATTGTCATCTAAAATGATAGAAAACACATCGGAACGTGAGAATATGTGTAGAAGAATATAAACAACACCAATTACTATCAACTTACGTGAGGTCAATTGCATCATAACGCATTAATAACCCTTTTGGCGAACATTTCAGTTTCATTTTTTGGAACGAGGGATGCACCAGTTGCAACGTTCGCGTGAACCTTAGTATCATAGGCAATAACTGTTGTACCAAAATACTGGGCTTCAAGAAGTGGCAGATTAAAACTTTCATGCGTAGAGCATGTCACATAAACATCACAGAATTCGTAAACTGCTGCAAGGTCATCGTTTTCCAAGAATCCTAAAAATACCACATTATCTGGGGCTTTATGTCGAATAGACTGGAAATACGACTCTGATTCCGGGCGGCCAGCAATAAGCAGTCTTACGTTACCATATTTTTGATTGACTAGTCTAAGCACTTCAAAAAGTTCAGAAATGTTCTTCTGCGGATTGATACTACCAACAAAGAGGAGAGTATCTTCGTTACCAGAGAGACACTCGGCAGGAAGTACCTCAGAGATGTCCGATGGATTCTCAAATCTGCTCTCATCAATAGTATTAGGGACGACATATACGTTGTCTCGTCCAGACGCTTGTTGTAACTCTGATCTAGATGCATCACTCACTGCAACGAGATAGTCAGCCTGTTTAATAAAAAAACTTTGGCGTTCTAGGTACCTATCTAATTCGGAGTATAGCCCTTCGATACCGTGGTAGTACTCATTGAGATTATCCCAGAGATGATGATACCAGTATACGTATGGGGTATCGAAAAGCTGGTTTACCATATTTGAGAGGAGACTAAACGGAAAACCATCGTGAGTAATAATGAGATCATATCTTCCTAGTTCCTCTAAATCAGTTAAGAAGAATGGTGTCAATGGATATGCAAACCTGCATAAATTCCGGAGTACTTTGTTATTTACTGACAATCGTACTGTCTGATCAAAATTAACATCTGATATCTGTTTACCAACCAGCGCGAAGACCTTCACATCATACGAATCACGGCTAAGAGCCTTCGCTTGCTGTTCTATAACTCTACTTCGTCCGCCAGCTCCAGTGAAGAAAGTGTTACATATCGCAATCTTCCCGTTTTCAATACCTATGACTTCTCTGACAAACGAGGTGACGTCGGTTTTGCTGTGGTCCATATCTATTGCCATTTTCTATAATTGTTCAACAATACTACGCTCCATATGCTCATTCAGGGATAGGTGTACATTCGAATGCGGCAAATATCTTTATACTCGGTCGTTTTCAAGGCTCTGCTGACCGTCAGCGTAAGCAGAGCCGCCACCACTAACAGCTCGACGATCGCTGGATCACTCGTCTGGAACTTCTCCAGCCCATACAGCGACTTCAGTTCCCGGAACAGCAACTCCACTTCCCACCGCAACCCGTATAGCGCCGCAACCTGCCTCGGAGTGAACTCATCGGGCAGATTCGTCACGTACAGGTGGTAGTCGTCGGTGTCCTCGTTGCGGACACCGACGACGCG
>NZ_JBNTJW010000019.1:0-31542 GCF_051195055.1 Halobellus sp. EA9
CTCCTCATTCCTCACAAAAACGTTCCTCGATAAGCCGCTGCTGTCACGCGGTTATTCTCTTAGCTAAAGACGGATGGTGGCTGACAGTAACTGCGGATGCGCCGGCGTCTACGAGATCCGTGACGAGGTCTTCGAGGGCGATTGTTTCGTTTCTTCGCGGGGTTGGTTCCCGGTCTTCGCGCACGAATGCGCGTACATTCTCGATACCCTCGTCGATCGAGACGGGGTCAAGACCTTGCAGGTTTTCCGGCACGGCGACCGGGATGCGGCGATAGGTGTGAAAGCCCCCGCCGTCGATTCTGGCGATGCCGAACTCGGCTAGGAAATCATCACCTTCGATCGTCACTCCGGGAGTCGAGGCGACGTATTCGTCTACCTCTTCTGCTGTACCAGATGGAAGGCTGGCGATGACTTGGAGGCAGCCCTTTGCGAGCGCGGTTTCCGGAACGGCGATGAAGTCAGCGCCGTAGTCTTTGAACATTCGAAGATACTCTTCGAGTTCGACGGGATCGTACGTCTCCGTGAGAAGACGTTCGATGACGTCTTCTTTGGTCTCGTCGTGCCGACGTCGGTTGTTTAGCACACCGACGATGGGCGGACTGAGTCTGATTGCTTCTTTGCTTATGTGGGTGTTTCACCCAGTCATCCGTAGTGACGTTATTAATAAATGGGTTAGGGAATTTTCGTCTAAGTCGGCTCTCTGTCCGTCGGTTTGGGAAAGATAGGCGAAAGGTGGTTCGATTGAATTTTGCGATAGTGGAAATCCGGGGCAAGCGACGGCCCGTCTTGATCTGGATCAATGGAAGATGATCGCTTCAGAAGCAAGATGAAGCGGGATTGGCTGATTGAGCTCTCGCGTTAGTGGAAATCGAGAGATAGCGCCGGGATTATTCGAGTGTCATAGCGAGAATCGCCACACTACGCCGGGATAAGGAACTGGTTCGGGTGTACTCTCAGTTCTGCTTACGCACTGGCCTCATCATCTGACCACCCCGTAGAGGTTCTGAGTGCGGGGTTTTCAGCACTGGTCGGCGCATTCTTGTGATTTCCACCGACTCATGTGATTCACGGGAATTTTCAGCTACTCTGCCCTTTCGGACGAGGGTATTTCCCGGAGTTGCCAATACACAGGCGCGGAATGAGAGGAATTTCACTCGGTGGGGCGATAAGCGCTTCACTCGGGACTTCGCTCGGGAGAACAGGAGGTGAGCCGAGATGAGTGAGACGCTACGCGCAGCGACATTCCTCGACAAGGGCGGGACCGGAAAGACCACCGTCACTTCGCATCTCGGCGTCGCATGCGCTCGGCAAGGACACGAAGTATTGCTTATCGACCTAGCCGGAAAGCAAGGCGACCTCGGAAAGCAGTTTGGGATTCACGAGGACTATCAGAGGGAAATCGAGTCGGAAGACGCGTGGCCGAATATCTCGACGGCGTTCAGATCAGAATGGTCGTCGATCACCGAGAAGTTGGGCGAAGATGTCGTCGAGGAGTTCATCCATAGAACCGGGGAGCGGGTTGACGTTATACCAGCACATCCGGGGCTGGATTCTCTTGACGCGGAACTCGCCGAGGTTGGGGATCCACGAGAGCGCTACACGCGTCTTAATGACTTTCTCGATGAATACATCGATCCCCTCCGGTACGATCTGGTTCTCATAGATCTACCGGGAGTCACGAATAATATCACGTTCAACGGACTGTGCGCGGCGCAACACGTTATCGCGCCCGTCCAGCCGACGAAGTTTGGTATGAGTCAACTTTGCCGATTAGAAGACGACCTTGAACGGATGCAGGATCGTCTAGGCACCCAGATCGAATTGACGATGGTAATCCCCACGGCTGTCGATCTCCGGACGAAACTCGCAGACCGGTATCTCGAGACATTCAGAGAGGAGTACTCGGATACCGTCGGCCCGTGGGGGATTCCAAAGAGTCAGGATATTCGGAATTCCGCGGCAGAAGGCCACACCGTTTTCCGTCTTGAATCGCCTTCCAAGACAGCGAAACAGTCGCGTCAGGCGTTCATCAAGGATGCCGAGGCGCTCGTCGATCGCCTGCAAGCGTCGGAGGTGGAGGACACGTGACTGACGACGACGAGTTGGCAGAACTCAGAGTACGCACGGACACCGGAGACCGGTTAGATACAGTAAATGACCGTGAAGGCGACGAAGTTGACGACTCGGGGTCTGAAACAGATTCTGACGAAACTCCGGAGTCAAACACTGGAAAAAAGTCCGCAATGGATCCGTCTGAAGGTCAGAACAAGGGTCTAGATGGTGGCTCTGATACCGATGCGTCGCCTGTTGAGGAGGCATCGTCTGACTCCAATGCGAAAGATGAGGACCCGCTGGTAGCCACAATCGATGCCAAAATAGACGAATTAGAGGGTCCCGAGACGGGTGTTCATATTTGGGGCGAACACCTCGCGGCCACGATCGCTGTAATCGAATCAGATCCTGAGCTGAAAGAGGAGGTTATTGCATCGTTAGAATCCCGGAGAGGAACGGAAATAGATGTAGAGAGTCAAAGCGAGTTTCTCGGCCATATTCTTCACGTCGGGTTGGAAGAAGTCGCACCAGATGTCGTAGCAGCACTACGAGAGGCGACAAAGCAACGCGCTCTGCGGGAACTATAGACTACCGCCTCGATAATTCGATAATCAACAAGAGGTTCTCTGTTAGTCGTTTTGAATGATCTTACGTTCGTTGTTCAGAGAGGCGAACCAAGAGGGATCTTTAGAAGGTGACTGAGAGACTTTCTGAGCGGTTAATCAAGAGGAGTTTCGAGTGATCCTGCGAGAGGACGGTCGAAAGCTCTTTCGAGAGGAGTTTCGAGTGAAGCGTCGAGCGGAAATCCTTTTGAGGAACTACGCACTTATTTTCGGAAGTATTTGTTAAAACAACTTGGTAATTAGGGGTATTGTCTCGGTGTAAGCGGGTGTCGATTACACCCGATTTTCTTACACTGGATTCAGTTTCCGATTACAATGATGAGTTCTGGCTCATAAGCCTTTGATCCGGCGGTGTAATCTCGACGAATATCCCGGTGTAACGTCCGATAATATAGGGGTCTTGTCTGGGGGTATTGGAACCCCTCAATTCATTTGTCTCCTATCGTATACATCTGCTTGTAAAGTCGCGTGATCGTTTCCATATCAGATATCCCGGGGGTCTCGAATTCAGCACCCTTGACGCTCTTGCGAAGATAGGTCCTGGCGTTCTCCATCGCTCGTTGGTTCGGGTTGAGTGGGTAGTTCTTCACGTCCAGCTCGATCTCGTCGTGTTCGACCCACCAGTTGATGCACTGGTTAGCCAACTTACGGTTCTGGAAGACGTAGAAGATATTCCGACCGGATTGGGAAGTGTGCCGGTACTTATCGAGGTACGCCTCGTAGTCTCGGTGCCAACAGAGAATTTCGGCGGCCCAGCCGACTCCGTCTTTTACAGCGTGGATATCACAGCGCCGCTGACTCCCATCACCGGGGTACATCTCGATAGAAGTGTATCCCCATACCTCGAGAGCATTCCGAGTGAGTTCAACACCGAAACGATGGGTCAAGGATTCGTTGAGATCGCCGACGAGTCCTCCGGTGTAGTTGTAGTAGTCTGGAACGTAACCGGCCCAATTATCGTCTTGAGCAAGATGCTCGTCGAGGAATTTGCGGGCATCTCGACCGGGTGCCCAGCTGATTTGTCTTTTATAGAGGCAGGTTGATTTGAGCCAATTTTCGGTGACGAGTCTCTCATACGCGGGCTTGTATGTTGACTCCCATTCTTCTTGATCGATTCCTTTGTAGGCCCTGAGTAGGGAGAAGATCTCTGGGGGCTGGGTCTCTCCGATTTTTGTTCGACTGCCATCGGGGAGCTGGATCGGGACGGCGTTGTACCACCAGCCGATAACTTCGAGGATGATTATCTGTGCGGGTGTCAGGTCGTCAGGGTCGCGGTGGTTGTGGCGAGGCACATAATTGTGTATTCGACATCAGACGGATAAACCCTCGTAGGGGCGGGGTATCGGGGCTGAGACGCCGGTTTTCTACACGAGACTATGGAAATCAGAAGCAAGCGCAGAGGTGGAAGCTCTGACCGAGAGATATCTAGCATAAATGCTTGGATTTTTGCGTCGCTGTCAGGCGATTTGACCAAACTCCTGAACGTAGACTGTTTTTAAGTTACCAGTCCATACCGGAAGGTGCAACAGTTCGGTCGAAACACACCTATGGCACCACGTACTCAGCGCATCGATCCGCCCGAGCCGATTGCCCACTCTCAAGTCCCTGATCTCGAAGTGGGCCGTCCCCGAGTTGTTCGTCGTAGTCCACGTTGCGTCGAGGGCCACCGAGAGGCGGACGATGTGATCACCGAGAGAGCGATGCCCTCCGTTCCGCGGAAGCTATCTCGGTATTCACTTTTGTGCGCGCGCTTTGGACAGCAGGACCATCAGGGGGACTGTCCTGTCCAGAGCGAACGAGTTCTCCGATCCGATACGCGGCAACCTGACCGCCTCTCCCGTGTGAGCGCTGGCCTCGGGATCCAGCCGCCCACACAAACCCGGAGGGAATCCCAAAACCAGATCCGCGTATCGAGCCCTCACCGGCGCTCTGAACGCGTCGGCACGCGCACGAATGAATACGCACCTGACGATAGACCGAATCACGACGCCAAATCGTATCGTCTCCAAGTCGCCACGTAATCCCGAAGCCACGGCTGATTTCCAGTCGCCTCTCGTACGGTTCCCGATCATCGAAGTCGAGTACGGATCCCGGAGAGGTGAGCAGCGTGAGTAGCGCGGCCGAACCGGGAGACGACATCCCGGAGGAACTCCTCGACGCGGTCGAATCAGTCCTCGGTGACAAGGTCGAGGACGTCCTCGAGGAACTCGCCGATGATTCACCCGACCTCGAGCCGTACACCCCGGAGTCCGCAATCGACGAATTCCTCGAGTCGAAGCGCGGAGACACCGTCAAATCGACGCGTGAGTCCTACCGGACCAGCCTCGCTCATTTCGTCGAGTTCTGCGAGCAGAACGACATCAACGAGATGAGCGAGCTCACCGGGAGCGACCTCACTCGCTACCGAACCTACCGGCGCGAGGAGTCTTGCGAGGAACCGCTCGCACCCAAAACGATGAAAGACGAGCAATGGCTGATGAATGCCTTCATCAGTCACCTCGAAGCGATCGATGCGGTCAAGCCCGAGCTGAGTGATGCCGTCAAAATCCCCGACATCGACGAGGAAGAGGAAGTCCGCGATGAACACCTCCCACGCGAGCGGCAGGAACAGATCATCGACTACCTCGAACAGTACCGGTACGCGACTGCCGAACACGTAACCTGGCTTCTGCTCTCCGTCCGCGGAGTCCGCCGCTGCACCGTTATCGCCCTCGACGTCGAAGACTTCGATCCGGAGGAACGGAAACTCGAACTCCATCACCGGCCCGACCAGGACACCAGACTCAAAAACGCGAGGAAAAGTGAGCGACATCTCAGCCTCCCGGAGCACGTCGCCGAGGTCATCGAGGATTTCATAGAGAACAACCGCCACGATGTCACCGACGACTACGGTCGTCGCCCACTACTCACAAGCCGATACGGTCGTCTTTCACCGTCCACGATCGCCAAATACGTCTACAAATGGTCGCGCCCGTGCGTAATCCAGGAGGGCTGCCCGCACGGTGAAAATCCAGAAGACTGCGAAGCGATGGAGAACGCAGACGCCGCTTCGAAATGCCCCAGCAGTAAATCGCCCCACACCGTCCGGAAGGGGTATATCACGCACCACTGCAAGGAAGGGTTCCCGCTCGAGTTCCTCGCCGAACAGGCCGACGTCAGCGAGGATATCCTCCGGAAACACTACGATCAATCCGGCAAGGACGACAAGCGCGACCTCCACGAACGAATCTTCGACGAATTCTACGGTGACGACGAGGACGGGTTCTACGCGTAGCCTTCCTCTCTCGTCCCAGTAGTCTCGCCCACCGTACCACGCGGTGAACCGATGCTGCCCTTCAGAATGATGTCATCAGCGAACGAACCGAATTCGGAAGTCCCAGAGGTACCGCATCTGAAACCAAGTCAGATCAAAGAGCTTCGACACGCCTGCTATCAGATCGACGCCCCTCGATCCCTCCAGACGACGCTCGAGGCGCTCGTTCAGATCCGATATGACACTGGACTTCGACTCGTCGAATCCCTCCGGAGCATGTGGGATTGGATTTTCCTCGGCGAAGAGGCTCTGGCCGTTCCACTATGGGCCCTCAAATGCGGAGGCTCCAGAGACGGAACAATCGCGTTCGATCTCGGAGCGGACACGGTTCGCACCCTCGCTACTCTCGCACGTGATACCCCCGACCGAGCCGATCAGCCTGTCTTCACTAGGGCGGACGGCCGAAAGCTGGAACCCGAACTCGCTCGACATCTAATCATCACCGCAGCATCAGCCAGCGGGATCGAAGCTCACCAGGGTTCGGGAAAACGCGTTGAGCCTAGCGAGTTCCCGTCGCAGACACTCCGAAACAGTACAGCCTACCGACTACGCGTCGTTGAGGGTTACTCACTCGAAGATACCAGCGGTCGCCTCGGGGATCCCATCCTCGAAATCACAAGTCGCCGATACGAGTTCTGGGACTAGAGATCCTCAGAGTCACCGAGGCGACGCTCCCATCGATTCGACGCCTCGACACTGAGTAACTCGGGAGTGGAGGTCCTGATTAGTCGGGAGTCGTGGCAAAAGCCCGGGCGGAGCGTCACTGCTGCTGGGCTCGCAACACTCAGCGTGACGCGTTCGCTCTGGGAGACTCTGGTAAGCCGACTGCGGATGCGGCCTGCTAACTCCAAGCGTACTTAAGTGACCGTGAGTCTCGTGTAGATGATTCGATATGGCTACAGTCGCACTGGACATCGAGACGGTTTCACCGGGTTCGAACGACGGGACCGACGTTGATTTCCTCGATTCACGCGACTTTGAGGTCCTCTGTGTTGGTCTCGGGCACCGCCTCTCCCCGAACTCGGAGATCGAGATAGAGGTCATCTGGCGGCCAGGCATCCATGACGGCGATGAGTATCAGCTACTCGCGGAGACAGCTGAGTGGCTTCATGACCGCCATTACGACCGAATCTTGACGTATAATGGAACACGGTTTGACGAGAGACATCTTCGCGGTCGGGCAGCGATCGTCGGAGATCGCGTCGGAGATCCGTCCCTCGCTGACGTAATCCATCAAGCGTGGGAACAGGGGATTCATCGGGATCTGATGTTCGACATCATCCGAGATCGAGGACATCGTCTCTCGCTAGAAGATGCGGTCGAACAGTATACGAGAACCAGTCCATCGAGCGTTGCATGGGAGGGCGAAGAGGTCACGAATACAGATATCCCAGTTCTTGGTGAGGAGTGGCTCGCGCATCGAAGCGGGCTCACTGGTTTAGGCGAACAGGGTAATCGGCTCCAGAAAACACTCGAGGCATACGTCAGAACCGATATTGAGCCATTATTCGAGCTGGCAGATGAGCTCTCAAATCGCTAAGCGCCAATCCGTTTTCCGGGAGTGACGAAATTCGGCTACAGAACTGCCTCTAACTCGCTCAGATCAAACAGCGACCAATTGTCGCCGACGTCCTCAGCCAGCCCATCGACGAACCCGCTCTTCGAGAACAGCGCGAATTCCTCATCTCGCGTTTCTGGCCCCCATCGAACTCGCTCTGCTTTCTCGTGGAGCTGCGAAACTAGTGACTGGCCAACCGGCTCGTTCGTCCATTTACACTCTGCAAACAGAATCCGGTCGGCATCCGGGCCGAGTCCGACGATGTCGATCTCGTCCTCACCGTACCACCACCGCCCGACCTCGGAATACGACTCGAGTTGGCCACGACGGATCGCTTCCCAGACGACCTCCTTACAAACGTCCTCGAACGTCGTTGCGACGTGGTCGGGGAGATTCGGCTCGATGGTACCGTCGTAGACGACGTCGGGTGCTTCTTCGATGCTGGAGCGATTCGGTTCGACGAACCGGAACCAGAACCGGAGGAATTCGTCGGCGACTTGGTACCGCGACCGCTTGGATTGCTTTGCCGACGCCGTTACCGGCACCTCGCGGTCGATCAACCGCAGCCGCCGGAGGGTCTGGAGGTACTTCGACAGCGGGCCGACATCGATGCCAGTCGCCCCCGATATCACGTTGGGCGTCGTGTGGCCGGTTGCGATCGCCTCGAGAATACTTATGTATCGCGCGGGATTCCGTAACTCAGTGCGGAGCAGGAACTCGGGCTCGTTGTAGAGGACGGCTGTCGGGGAGAGAATATGCGTCTGAATGTTCTTCTTGAGAGGTTGGTCGTAGTGGAAGAGAGTGAGATACATCGGTGTGCCACCCGTGACCGCAAACGACCGGATTGCGTCCTCGATATCGTAGTGGATGACATCTTGGGCCTGCTGGAAGGAAAACGGCTGCACGTCGATTTGGCCCGTGCGCCGGCCGTACAGTGGACTCTCGTGACCGAGGACTTCTGACTCCATCGTGCTCACGCTGGAGCCACACAGTACAAGCATCGAATCGGTCTCCTGGAGTTGTTCATCGACAAACGACTGGAGGTAGGACGGGAGAGAGTCGTTCTCCTCGACAAGGTAGGGAAATTCGTCGATGGCGACAATGAGTTGTTCAGTGGCGAGTTTCTCACCGAGGTACTCCAAGGCCTCGTCCCAGCCGTCGATGCGGGGCACGCGGTCGTCAAAGTAGTCAGCGACCTTCTCGACGAACTTCTCGCGCTGCCGGTCTTCTGCTTCCTGGGCCGCCAGGAAGTAGATGTGCGGCCGGCCGGTACAGAACTCCTTGAGGAGCTCGGTTTTCCCGACGCGCCGCCGGCCGTAAACCACGTAGAAGTCGTGGTCCGGTGACTCGAACGCCGTGTCGAGGGCGTCGAGCTCTTCCGTCCGGTCGTAGAAGGTCATACTCTGAATAATGATTACCACGATAATGATTTATATGTTCCTCCCGGGCTCACCGTCACCCCCATCTTCATGAGCTGCTGATCGCATTTTACCGCCATGGCAGGTGCGGCGTCGCCGCTCTCGGAACCGCGCGTGTTGGCACACGCGAAGCGCCGCCTGTTCCCCGATGATACCGAGGAGGGATATGCGGTCGTGGATACCCAGTTTTAGTCCGATCAGTGGCTCGCTGACGAGTCCATCGATCCGGACATCACCGACGAACTGGCACCCTTCAACCACGTCCAAGTCGGCTCCGGCTATCCGGACCTCGTGGGTGTTCGGCTGCTGAGCGACGAGTTGCTAGCCGTGGAACGCCTCGGCGACGACCCACCGCTGGTAGTCGTCGAAGCGAAAGGCCACACGAACCGAACCGATGCCGACGTCGAGCGCGGAATCGTTCAGGCATACGACCGGCTCCACGAAGCGAACGCCGCGTACGTCGCAGTCCCAGCGAACACCGTCTCGCAGTCCGCCCAGACACTGGCCCGGGAACTGAACGTCGGCATCCTCGGCGTGACTCCTGACGGCACCGTCGAGCCGGTCGAAACCCCGCGCGTCGTCGGGAACCGAACGACGACGGAGACCACGGCCATTCGATTCCAGGCCAGTGCGCAAGGCGTCGCCGGCAAGTCGTTCGGCCTCAATCATCCGAAGAACTACCTCGCGTATCCGCTCGCCGTCTACCACGAACGAGACACAGAACAGGTCCTCGCGGAGTACGTCGTGCGCGCCACTGATGACGCCCAGACTGGGGCGACTTTCCTGAACCTCATCGACGACCAACCCGCCTCGACTCGGCTGACACCCCTCGGCCGGGAGGTCGTCCGGTTCGCGCTCCGGGAATACGGGTCGGTCGATGCTGCGCTTCAGGTATTCGACGGCTGGAAGCGCTCGCGGGAGCGCTTCTGTGACCTGGCGCCGAAGTGGGGGATGCTCACCAGACGCGTCGTCTATGACTACCCGGCGACGCAGTTACTCGTCGAGGAACTCCAGCACATACACGAGGACAGGCATCTGAGGCTTGCCCTCTCGCTCGACCGCGCCGAGTTCCTCGGCGCTCTTCGAGAAACTCGGAGGGAAACAGTGTAGTGAGCCGACGCATAATATGGGGAGAGGAGCCGTTGTCGTGCACAGACTCCACTTCCTCATCCTCTCGTAAAGAGGTAATAGACCATTCGTGCTGCGATGACTCATAAAATGAGGGCAACCACTTCCGGCGAACGATAGTCACCGGAAAGTATTTTCTCTATGATCAGCAGTGGAGGACACCAAACCGTCGTCTCTCTGCTGGTGGCGATGCGCAGCGTCCCAGTCTTCGAATATGCCGTAGTCCGTCATTGTCGTCATACCAGCGATTGCAGCCCGGAGATTAATTCCGACCAGCGGAATATCGGCAACTGTCACGATTACATCCGCTTGAACTACGACACCCTCGCGTAACATTACGTCAACAAACTCGACTATCGCGTGTGTCTCGCCTTTCGTTGGCTCCATTACTCTGCCCCGATATCTGGCGCAAACGTATATGGGGGCCATGGCCCCGTGAATCGAATCTCTACTCCGTCCTGTTCGACGATTGTATCTAATCGATCACCGAGGGCAGTTTCGTTGTTCTCGTCTGCAAGAACGGCTACCCGCAGGATCTGTTCCTGAGCAGCAGATGAGTGAGTATCATCGGAGAGCGTGGAACGCGATTCCTGTTCGGCGAGGTCGTTCACGACCGGCGTGATCGTCTCCGTCAATTGCTCTGCGAGGTCTGTCCGTTGATCTTGTTTCAGCTCTTGAATGCGCTTCTCATATTGTTTCTCAAGCAGGAATCGTTTCCCTGCACCCGCTTGCTGCTGGCGCTGTTGCAATTCCTGAAGCCGGTCATCCTGCTCCGTAATTCGGCCCTCAAACGGGGACGGGTCCCACAACAGGGTGATGCGGTACTCCCACATACCTGCAAACGACTGTAAGTCATCGTGGATGCTCTCATAGTGGTCGGCCAACCAGTGTTCGACACTTGCATCACCACCCTCAAGCACTGTGTCAAACCGCATCGGCAACGGTGTCCCGAATACGTCACTCGCCGCATCAACCACCTGCTGGTGAGTGACCACCCATTGCTTCACCTGATCGAGATCGTCTGTCTCGTAGACTATCGCACAATCGTGGACAACAGCACCGATCCCGTCAGTCTCAATGACGTAGACGGGAGTCTCATCAATGCCCGTCGTGGAGAGTGTCTCCGTGTCCGAGGCAGTGGTATCAACCACGCAGTACAGATAACGCCCCTGCTGGAGAGGTTGTTCGTCGTCCGTCGCTGTGGTCTGTGCGTCGTCCAGTGATTGAGAGTGATCCGTCATATGTCGTCGCCCTGTCCGTGTGCTGATCGCCGGGACGAGTGTGTTTCGTGCTCGGACAGCTGGTCAATCGCGTCGCGGACGACGTGGTCGAGATCCTGCTTGAAGTCGGATACGTCGTCGTCGATGTCTTCCTGCTGTTTCAGCCGCTTGAGTTCGTCTTCTAGGGCCTGCAATTGCTGCCCTAATTGTTCGATTTCTTCCTCCGAGAGTGTTTCCGATTCCATCCGACGGACGGCTTCTCGTTCGAGGGCCTCAACCAGCAGTTCGATAACAGTTATAACCAGTGCTGTCAGGCCACCTTGGATATCATCGGCGTCGTCATCAAGAGCCAGTTCCATATTTAGTCACTCTGCTCCGACGATGAGGGTGCTGTCGGCGAGGGGCCATCCGACGGGGGGGTTGTAGATTCAGTCTCTGACGAGGACCCCGTCTCAGCGCCGGACTCGGATGGGTCTGATGAGATATTCGCAGCAGATTCAACGCGCTCCATATCTGTGCCGGTGGGGAATTCGAGCCCGTATTTAGCCGCTGTTTCGAAAGAAGCAATCGCGGCCCGCAGCTCGATCCCAAGCAGTTCCGTATCGCCAACGCTGACGACGACATCGGCGTTGACGACGACCCCCTTATCTAACAGCATCTCCAGCATCTCGGCGAGATCGCCCTGCGAGCGCGTCGGTTTTGGGTCACTCATCGGTTTGGTCCCCGTCAGCGTCACGGTCTGACGGAGTCGTGGGGCCCTCCGAAGCACTGGCGGACTCCGCGGTGTCGCTTGTTGTTTGCTGGTGGAGACGCTGTCCGTATAAGCGCTCGCGGCCTGCCACATCCGAGTATTTCGGAGTTTTCGGAACGGTCGAGTGAGAGTTCCGAACCGCATTTTCCGCGTTCGTCTTCTGCGGCGGCATCGTCGAGTGTGCCGTTGGATTCTCGACGCCGTCCTCATCATCATCTGTATCATCACGTCGGGCTTCCGACTGCTTCCGGTTGCGCTTCCGCCGTTGGGCGAGTTTTTCCCGCTGTTGGAGCAACTTCCGGCGGGCTTTGTCCCGGTTGATCTGGGCTTTGACCCGTGCTTGTTGTGCTTTCTGCTCGTGTTGTTGCTGTTGTTTGTCACTCATTGGTCGTCCCTCCATTGGAGTCCGATTCGCGCGAGACGCGAATTTCGAGTACCTGGTTATTGATGGTCATATCAGTAATTGTCATCTCGGACTGGTCAAGCGGAATCCGCTTCACCTCGTTCTCATTGATCCGAAGGATCAGGGCTGGCTCATCAGCATCGAGGTCAACATCTACGTTATCCTCGTCAGCCACGCCAGGCAGATCCGCAATCACGATGAGTTCGTCGTCACTCGGCCTCTCACGGGTTTCGATAGGTACCGAATCCTCTGTCGCTCGCTGGTGACGCGATCGCCGTTCGGAGTGCGACCGATGCGGTGATGACCTCGTATTCGATGATTGATCACGTTGTCCCAGCCCGATGGAAACATCGTAATTGTAATCGATACGGCTTGTTCCGCGGTCAATCTGGCCTGACCCACGGCGGTGGCCCGCTTCCTCCTCGTCGATCTCGGCGAGTGTCTCAAGAAGGGTACGCAACTGGTCAAGCAGACCCGTCGGCTGGGTGGATGTATTGTCGCGTTCGTCGTCGGACGTATCGTCGTTGTTTTTGTTGGGTGGCATTATTGTTTAACCTCCATGCGGCCGCGCATTTGCTCTTGGATCTGTTGTGCTATTTCGAGTTGTGTCTCAAGCTCTTGCTTGCGCTGCTGGTATTCTTCTTCGGATCGCTCACCAATCTCATAGAGGAGGCGGTTCTCCTTGATATCGTCCTGAATTGCGTCGGTGTCGTACATTTCGTCAAGTGCCATCGTATGCAGGATATCCAGCAGCGAGAGAAACGGTTTCACCAACAGATCGTCCACGAGGAACATGCATTATCGACCTCCTTGTTGTTCGGCCCCGATATGGATATCCACAAAGTTGTATGGGGGCCACGGGCCCGTGTACTTGATGGTCAACTCGTCGTCATACTCTGCTTCAATCTCGTCAATCGCGGCATCGAAGGCGTCACGTTGGTCGCGGTCCACGAGGTACGATTTGTTAACGATCAAGCGATCCGTGAAGAGATCGTTCTCTGTCTCGTTGATGCTCAGCTCTGTCAGTCGATCTGTGACGGTGGCTTGGATGTCTTCCTGAGAGACCGCGTTGTCAACAGGCGCGAGTATCTTCACCCCGAGTTCAACGGTTCCCTCAATATCGTTGAGCGTACTGCGCAACGCGCGTCGTGCGCCCCGTAGTACGCCTTTGAGCGTGCGCTCGTTTTTGAACGCCATCCCGAAACTCATCGGCACGACGGTGCGTCCACCATCGTACTCCAGTACATGTTGGAGGACGGTGTTATGTGCCTCCACGTCCTCATCAGTCCGGTCAGGCTCAGTCGTGTCGATGTCGGACACGACAGCGGAGAAGTTCTTGTAATCGACCGTGTAAATCCGGTCTGCGCCAGCGACGCCTTCTACATTTAGCTCGAGGTCTTCCTGTTCAATGATGCCGTATGTGTATAGGTTCTCACTCATCGGTCTCACTCCAGTGGGATTGGGATTGTGACTGATTGGCGTTGCAATCGGTCAGGGCCGTCTTGAGGACGAACGAAAACAGCAGCAACTGATCGGCCGCGTGGTCTACTCGGGTTAATGCTGCGTCAGGATCAGAAAGGCGATACACTTTGCGCTTGCTCAATTTTTGCATTTCAAGAATACCGTCGTCTGCAAGGCCACTTAAATGCGGATATACTGTACCAGGACTCAGGTCCGTCCCAAACAATCGCCGAATATCTTGTAACAGTTCTTTGCCGCAGGCGCCATCCCGCACAGCGATCAGCAGGAGGAGAATCGCGTCGATGTGTTCGGTAACGATCTCATCACTGATCGTGTGCAGCTGGTCATTGTCAAGCCACCCGTCTATCGGAACGACCGCGTCATCAGTCAGCGGCGTATCCGTGTACCGTTGCGCCGCTCCTTCATCATGCGGCTGGTCTTCGTGAGCTGACGTACCGTCGGAGTCGATCACCGATTCGAGATCGGATACTGTGAGCGAGAGTGTGGCGTCGGCATCGATGTCCGCGGTGAGTTCCTCCAGCAGGTCGTCCATTGTTAGACCATCTCCGTGAGCGTGATCTTGGGGATCGACTCTGACTGGCTGATGCCGATGCCGAGCAGAGGCGTCAACGGGTTTTCGCCATACAGGATGATGGCGTCACCGGACCGTTCCAGCCGGAAGTGCATATCGGCAACCCGATCCGCTCGCGTGCGGAGTTCAGTACCTGGCTTGGTGATGAGCAGTGTCAGGTCGTTGTGGAGAGCGACATAATTCGCAAAGTCGCCCAGCCGGGTTTCGAACGCGTCCTGCGCCGTGTCCATGCTGATCACGTGCAACAACGGGTCTTCACTTTCTTCTCGCACCTGTTCAACGTAGGCCATGTATGGCTCGTACGCGAGTTGCCCGCCTTCTATGGGTGACTCAACATCCTCATCGATCGGGTTCGACTGGCCACCTCCTGTACCTGCATCCATCGAACGTGGCTCATCGGCCTGCTCATCTGTCTCATGTGCCGTCGTCGCTGCATCGGCCGGTGTAGTTGTCGCTGCCATCTCAGAAGCGGACGCATCGGTGTCGAGTTGGTCGTACCGATCTGCATCGTCAGAGGGGCCAGCGTATGTTTCGAACACGTGGCAGTAGGTATTGAAGACCTGGGGAGAGAGCACCGTATTGAGATCGTTGTGGAGTAAGCCGGGGCTGCCCTCCCGAGGCGGGACAACCGCAACGCCCATCTCCTGAGCAAGGAAGTTACGAATCGTCGGGAGCGTCAACACGCTCCACGCGTCACGAGAGAGATCAGGCCCAAGGTCGAGATGAACGACGCTGCCGCGGTTGTAGCCTCCCGAGAGGATACGGTCAAGATCACGGATGCCAGTCGAGAATTTCGCCTTCGAATTTGCCAGGGGATCCCACGTGCCATTCCTGGTTCCTGTTCGAATAGTTGGCAATTCGACTGGTGTGATCGCTTGGAACTTGCCGTCGGCAAGTGTCAACGGCTGTAAGCGGTTGCCGATTCGAACACCCCGAAGCTTTTCCAAGCGAAGATGCCGACGCGTTCGGCCGCGGTCGTCCTCTTCAACATCAAGGGTGACGATACCATCGACGATGTATTCAAGCGATGAGGACTCCGCTGTTTCTGACACCAACATCAAACGAATATTCTCTTCGCGGGCAAGAACGACCAGTTGATTCGTCACTGTCTCGATATCAGGGGAGTCGTCGTGGCGCGTCGCCAAGTACTCGTAGATGAGTTCCCAGCTGTCGAATGCGATTGTGAGTTGCGTGGTCGCGGCGTTGATCTCTTGGATCCATTCGAGTAACGAATCCAGATCGAGTTTCTCGAATGGCACGTCTACGTCCAGTGGGAGTTCGAATGGGTCTTGGGAGAGGTCAAGAATCGCGGTTGTGTCAAGTGAGGAGTGATCGTCGAAGTACATCTCGTGCACCGTCTCCTGATCAACGCGTGTGGACACGTAGAGGGCATCCCCATCCCGGTTCAACACATCGAGACCGCGGATCGTAAACAAGGTTTTGCCCGTGCCTGGTGCACCGTTGACGAGGAGCGTTTGCCCGGTATCACCCGTGAAAAACTGGCTAATCTCGCGCGGGAACAGCGCGAGCCCGGTGTGGTCTGTGGGCGGTTGAGCTGGATTGGATGAAGTCATTACGTTTCTCCAGTCGGTGGCGGGAGAGCACTCATAACAGGTCGGTGAGAATTTCTTCGTATACTGTCCTTACAAGGAGCTTTATGCTCCCCTTACTTAGAAGCACGACTCATTACAGAAGCTGAAACGATACATACTATTTTGTGACGAGCGAGAACAGTTGGAGATGGGTATACCCCAGATCACCAATGGCGCAGCCAGATTCCTCAAGCTTGGCAGAAGTCCTTGATCGCGTACTGGACAAAGGTGTCGTCGTGGACGTGTACGCTCGTGTGTCGCTCGTCGGTATCGAGATCCTGACCGTCGAGGCGCGGGTCGTCGCCGCCTCGGTGGACACCTTCCTCCACTACGCAGAAGAAATCGCCAAGATCGAACAAGCCGAACTTACCGCCGGCGTCGAGGCGGCTCCCGAGGCCTAACCTAGGCCTCTCCTTCGGCACGGCGTAAGAGAGGTGAATAGCTTGCACAACATACCATTAACACCCTTCTCGGGTACACAGTAATCCCATGAGTGTCACAGACAAACGCGACGAGATGAGTACAGCCCGCGAGGAATTCGCGGAGGCACAGTCCGAATTCGAATCATACGCTGACGAGTTTGCAGCTGATGTCGCGGCACAACAAGACGAGGTCAATAACCTCGTTGATGCGATCGGCGACTTCCAGGCGGAGATGACCGGCACGACAGATGCGTTTCACACCTATAGTGACGAGTTTGCCGTTGAGGTTGACCGGCTCCGTGCCGATATTGACGCCCAGCGGGACGTAATCCGTGAACTCCAGGACGCATTCGAGGCGTATGCTGACACCTTCGCTACAGATGTCGCAGACAAACAAGATATCGGCGATCTCCTGGCTGCGATTGAGGCGCTCCGAACGGAGATGAACACAACCCACGAGGCATTCGACGCATACGCAGACGATTTCGCAGCCGATGTCGCTGCGCTCCGCGATATCTCTGATCTGGT
Source organism: Halobellus sp. EA9 (assembly GCF_051195055.1). Classification (NCBI taxonomy): domain Archaea; kingdom Methanobacteriati; phylum Methanobacteriota; class Halobacteria; order Halobacteriales; family Haloferacaceae; genus Halobellus; species Halobellus sp. EA9. The sequence continues at coordinate 17,062 of NZ_JBNTJW010000019.1, forward strand.
TGCAGCAATCGACGACCTGCGAGAGGAATTCATCGCCGTGCACGACGCATTTGACGACTACGCTGCTGACTTCGATGCCGAGATCAACCAGTTCCACGCTGCCACCGCGGACCAACGCGACAGCTTCGACGCGACCGCCGACGCCTTCGCAGAGTACCGAGAGGAGTTCCATGGCGAGGAGGTAGAAGCACTGCTCGAGGCGATCGAGGACTTCCAGCAGGAGATCGGCGACTTCCGAGCGGAGTTTGAAACGACTGAGGACGCCTTCGCTGCCTTCGCCCGTGACTTCTACGGCCACGAGATCACGGCCGAAGCAGTCGCCGCCGAAGCGGAAACCGAACCCGCCGAGACTGACGCGGACGTAGACGCGGAAGCAGAGGTCTCACCAGACGAAGCTGGCGGAGAATCCGCCGATACCGAGGACGAAGAGACAGAGTCGGTCGAAGTAGAAACGGCGGCTCCGGACGCAGAAAGCAGTCCTGTGGACGCGACAGACGAAGCTGAAGAGGGGAAAGCAGAGGAGGAGACAGAGGAAGAAGCGCCGGAAGACATAGTTGAGTGCCGGGTCTGTGGCGAATACTATCAGGCGATCACGGAACCCCATCTCCAGACGCACGATATGACGATTCAGGCGTACCGCGACGAATTCGGTGAGGAAGTCCCGCTTCGGCCGGATGATCAAGCATGACAGACGGGTCTCGGAAACGCAAAGTACGCGGCTCCCAGATTCGCTCCTCACACGACGAGAAGCAACAACAGCAAACGCAGCATCGAGAGGACAAGGAACTCGAGCGGCTCGAAAAGCAACATAACGGTCGTAGTCGAGAGTCACCGACTGACCGTGAAGGAGGGTTCACCCCTGAGGAACAGCCGTTCATCGAGACGGAGGCAGTCAAGCAAGTCCAAACGCGGATGGAACGGTGGCTCGATGTTGGGCGGCCTGTCCACGTGATCGGCCCCACCGGCTCTGGCAAAACCTCGGTAGCGATGCACGTCGCACGGGAACGCGACCGGCCGGTGGTCTGGATCAATGGCGACGCCGAGCTCACGACAAGCGACCTCGTCGGCGAATACGCCGAAAAAGAGCGGATCTCGGAACGAGACCAATTCATCCACAACGTTGTCAAAAGCAAGGATATCATCCGGGATCAATGGGTAGACAATCCGCTGACACTCGCCGTGCAAGAGGGCGCGACGCTCGTCTACAACGAGTTCTCCCGCACCAAGCCGGTAGCGAACAACGTGCTATTATCGGTCTTCGAGGAGGGCGTGCTTGAGTTGCCGGGGAAACGCGGTGAATCGCGCTACGCCGATGTCCATCCCGAGTTTCGGGCAATCTTGACCTCCAATTCCGTTGAGTACGCCGGTGTCCATGAACCGCAAGATGCGTTGCTTGACCGGCTCATCGGTATCTACATGGATTTCTACGACCTCAAGACGGAGATCGAGATCGTTCAAGCCCACGTGGAGGAACTGGGTAGTACGGAGATCGACCAGATTGTGCGAGTGATGCGCGAACTGCGCGAGGAGCTTGATATCACTGTCGGCACGCGGGCCGCAATCATGGCCGCTGAAGGGGCGACTACAGTTGACACGCTTGACCAGGCGACCTTAGCCGACCTTTGTACGGACGTACTGGCCTCGAAAGTCGCCCAACGGAGTGATGTCCACGAGTTACAAAACGAAATCGAGTCTACGCTTGACGCGATGGGAGTCGGTCCTTCTTAAGACTCGGCTCCCCAGAGAGAAGCATGGCAGACCCAGCAAACGACCAATCAGGTCACGACAACGAGAGCGAACGCACCGAGACACCGTCCTCTTCCGACAGAGAGGAAGCGTCAGCACCAGCAGACGCCACCGACGGCGGCACCGAGCAAGATGCGCCGGGCGACGAAGATAGCTCATCATCGTCGAGTGAGACACTCACTCTCGTTGATGCTCAACAACGAGCGGAGGAGGCAGCGGAAGAGTTGTTAGACCACCAATTCGAGGGGATTATCAAAGCGGAGACAGCGGATGGCGACGGCTGGCGGACGGTCGTCGAAGTCGTTGAACGGAGTGCTGTCCCTGATACGCAAGATATTATTGGTCGCTACGAAATCATACTTGATGCGGCCGGGGAAGTTACCGGCTACGAACTCCTTGAACGATATCGCCGTAACGATATGAAAGAAGAACTGTAGCAGGACAGAGAATACAACAGATATGGCCTATCGGCTGACTGTGGCAAATGAGAAAGGCGGTGTTGGGAAGACGACGACCGCAATCAATATTGCTGGAGCCCTTGCCGACCACGGGCATGAGGTTCTATTTGTTGATCTTGATGCGCAGGGAAATGGAACGATCGGACTTGATCTCGACACAGCTTACACCGACGACGAACTCTCCCTGTATGATATTCTCATAGATCTGGACGAGCAACAGAAGATTGATGCGGTGATACGCTCGGACGAAGAATTCGATGTTCTCCCTGCTCACGTTGATATGTTTAATGCTGAGTCCGAACTGCAAACAGCGATGCGTGCGCGTGAACGGCTATGGATGGCCTTAGACGAGCTTGACGCCAAATACGCCTATATCATCGTTGATGCGCCCCCATCGCTGGGGTTACTTACGGACAATGCACTCCTCGCCTGCCGGAACGTTCTCATCCCAGCCCTTCCTGAGGAGGCGTCCCAGCATGCGTTAGATATCCTGTTTAGCCATATTGACACACTAGAAGACGGATATGGCGTTGACATTGATACAGTCGGGCTCGTCGCTAACAGAATCGAGGTGGATGGCGAGACCGACCGGATGCTGGAGTGGTTTGGCGCTCAATATGAATCACTCCCGATCTGGAAGATCCGGAATCGAGTGGTGCTCAAGCGTGCATGGGCGAATGGAACATCAGTTTTCGCTCATTCGGAAACGACGGATATGGAGGAGCGATTTCACGCTATCGCTGCTCATCTCGAACAGGGGTAAATAGTAATCGGGGTTCCCACAGAAATGATTAGCGTCCCGCTCATCCCGACACATCGTAACATAGCAGTTTCTCGAACCAGTCCTCTGGTGAGTTGAGTTTCAGGGCAAGGAAGTTGAGATACTTCTGTAGGTGATGCTTCGAGACGCCACAGAACTTCGCCAGCCACTGCCGAAGGAAGCTATGGCGGTTCTCGCACGTGTTTGTGTGAGCATCGCCGATGACGTAGGTATCGGAGTGGGTGACGGCCAGATGGCCGTCCACCCCCTCCTTGTCCTCGATCCCGTCGTAGATCGAGTAATCGTCGGTACAGAGGATGACACTGCCGTCACCGTACTCAGCGATGTCTTCGTCAGCGTCTTCCAGATCCTCGCAGACGAGAAACCGAACTCGTCCGTCGCTCCGACGGACGAGTGTCAGGACTGGTGGTTTGTCTCCCTCGAAGTCTCCACGTCCCTTTTTTTGAGTCCGCGCTCGCGCGGACTCTCATCCTCGTCTTCGAGTCCTTTCTCCCCAGCAGTCACGTAGATCTCGTCGGCTTCGCACACTTCGGAAAGCTCGAACTCGTCGATATCTCCACTCACGTCCTGCACTTCGTGGACGAAGTCGAGGACGGCTTCGTAATCACGGTCGAGGTCACGAGCGATCTGAGCGCTCAGATCGCATCTCCTTGACGATATAGAACATCTCCTCCAGTTCGAAGCGATGCTGGCCGAAGATGGTGTCTGTTAGGTCGTTAAAGTACGTCTCGCAGTCTTTGCACCAGTACTGCTGGGCGTCTTTACCCGTCGTTCCTCGCTTGACAACCTCTTCACTCCCGCAGTGGACACACGTCACCGTCTCGCCGAACCGGGCGAGACGGAGACGTTCAAAACATCGCTCACGTGATGGAAGAAAGACCTCTGCGGACTCCTTATCCATCGTTGATTAGTCATTGATTCGCCAGCAAAATTGATGTTACGACCTATCGGGATGAGCGTAGCGTCCTCACGGTCACGGCGGACGAGAAATTCGCTGCCGCCTGTGAACGCGCGCTGCCAGAACACGGCGATTTCCGGGTTGTTTCCGCGATGTCGGTCGAGGAGGCGATTGACGTGCTGGACGGTGAGACACAGGTCGATTGCATTGTCAGCGATCACGACCTCCCGGATACGGATAGCGTCACCTTTCTCCACGCCGTGCGTGCGCAGGCCCCCGACACTCCCGTTCATTCTGTTCACGAGCGAGGGGAGCGAAGCGATTACTCTGAGCGCTCTTGTGTAGAAAATTGTGGGTTGAGCACCGTCTGGAGATCTCCTAATGAGTGGACTCAATGATGTGGAGCGCCAGACTGAAAGCGAGATGGGCTGAACAGCGGAATCTACCGAGCCGGCTCAAATGACGAGTTCGTCGTCAACAATCTACTTCTACAGAGCGCTTACGCTCAACTTTTTCAACCCCAGATCGGTAGTTAATGGTAAGATGGCAGATGAATCGGTCGAGAGTACCACGATTGGAGGGATAGATCGCGACGATGTCGTCGGGGCGGGGCTGGCGGTCGTGCTTGTGAACGTCGTCGGGGCGGTCCCGGCGATACTGGGCGGCCCGAGTACCGAGTGGTTCGAATCATTGACAAAACCCGCGCTGTATCCGCCGCCGTGGACGTTCGGAGTCGTCTGGACGCTCCTATTCACGCTGCTGGGTGTGGCCACGTACCTGGTGTACAACCGGGGGACAGACCGCCGGGAGGTGAAGGTCGCTCTGGGGCTGTTCGTCGTCCAGATGGCGTTCAATGTCGCCTGGACACCGACGTTCTTCGCGTTCCAGAGCATCGGTCTGGCATTCGGGGTTATCGTCGGCCTCTTCATCGTGCTGTTGCCCACCACGTGGGCGTTCGCACGCGTAGACCGTCGTGCCGCCGCACTGCTGGTTCCCTACATCGCCTGGGTCGGCTTCGCAGCGATTTTGAACTACCAGTTCCTCCAACTGAACTAACCACGAGTTGGTACTCTGCTTCGCGTTTTTAAATCAGGCTACAATATAGACGGTAGCAACGGCTGATGCTTCGGATCCTTATAAACGTGTGTAGCCGAGGCCCATAATTGAAAAATAGGCGAAAAGATATACGAGGGTATTGACTATCATTACGCATGAATACAGAGAATAATGATAATCAAGATCGGATTTCGACCGGGGTCCCAGGCCTAAACGATGTCCTGGGGGGCGGCTACCTGCCTGAAACTGCGACCCTCGTGCGCGGACCACCCGGATCGGGGAAGTCGATTTTCTCCTTACACTTTCTCACTGCCGGCCTCAACGCCGACGAAACCGGACTCTACATCAACCTCGGTGAACCCGAAACCTACATCCGGGATACGGCCCGGGATTTCGGCTTCGATATCGACGCGCTCAACTTCCTCAACCTCTCCGCCTCCGGCGACCAGTTTCAGGGCGAGGAGACGTACACCCTGTTTGAATCTAGCGAAGTAGAAACACCCTCACTCGTCGAGAATATTCGCACGGAGATTCAGGAGATCGGCCCGGACTACGTCGTCGTCGATCCGGTTACTGAGTTCCGGTATCTCGCTCCCGACGACCACCAGTTCCGCTCCCAGATCCTCGGGCTTGTCAATTTTCTCAAAAACGAGGGCGCGACAGTCTTGCTCACCTCGCAGGCTGCTGACTCGATGCCCGACGACGATCTTCAATTCCTGGTTGATGCCGTCATCAACCTGGAAGTCGAATCAGACCGCCGGACGCTTCACGTCTCGAAATTCCGCGGGTCGTCTGTCAGGTCCGGTCATCACACGCTCCAAATTACCGATGAAGGGATGCGGGTGTGGCCACAACTTGATCCCAACCGCCACGAACGCGAACACACCGCAACGAAACTCTCGTCGGGCGTTCCTGAACTGGACTCGCTGTTGTCTGGGGGTCTCACCACCGGCACGATCACGTTTCTGAGCGGGCCAACGGGCGTCGGCAAGACGACGACTGGCCTCCAGTTTATGAAAGAAGCCGCGGGCCGGGGGCAACGCTCGGTTCTGTATAGCTTCGAAGAAGACCGAAACACCCTCTTCGAGCGCGCTGAAGCCGTCAATATCCCCATCACCGAGATGATTGACCGGGGAACGCTCAACGTCGAGGTGATCGGGCCGGAAGAGCTCACGATCGACGAATTCACGCATCGGATTCGATCGGAAGTCGAAGAAAACGACGCGGAGATCGTGATGATCGACGGGACCAGCGGGTTCGAACAATCGTTGCGAGGCGTCGGCACGGACCCGATGCAGGATCTCGTCAAGATCGGCCGCTATCTCCGGAATATGGGCGTAACCGGGCTCGTTACGAATGAGGTGCACCAAATCACTGGTGAGTTTCGCGCGACCGATCAGGGGATGAGCTATCTCGCTGACAGCATCGTCGTCTTACGCCACGTCGAATACAAGGGGTCGCTCCGGAAAGTCATCGGCGTCCTCAAGATGCGCACCAGCGACTACGAGAACCAACTCCGGGAACTGGAGATCACCGAACACGGGCTGCGGGTCGGCGAATCGCTACCCGAACTCAGGGGCATTCTCACCGGTACACCAACGTGGAACGACGATGGAGACTGACTCACTAGAGTTTGGACCCGCTGACCGACCCGGGACAGCCTCATCACCAGTCCGGATCCTGCCAATACTCTCGCATACGGGCAATCAGCGAGTGCTTGCCGACTGGGTACACCACCAGGAGCGGTACGAGATCGTCTCGGAACGCAACGCTGAACTCTCGGAGGCCGACTTCGATATCATCGTTCTCGATGCAGAGTCGCTCCGTGAGTACGACACCGAGATTCGAGAGCGAAAGATGGATGCGGCCGCCTTTCTCCCAGTCCTTCTCGTGAGTTCTGAGGCCGCCGCCAATCGGCTTGACACGCCGGATCAGCCCCAGGCAGAGCCGGCAGTCTGGCAACTTGTCGATGAACGCCTGCTGACACCGATCAACACTACCGAGTTGGGGCGGCGACTCGATACGCTCGCTCGCATCAGGAACCAGTCACTCGCACTGGAGCGTCAAACCGAGCAGTTGCTGTTGTTGAATCGCATCACGCGGCACGATATCCGCAACGAGATGCAGGTCATCAGTGGCTGGGCCGAACAACTTGCAAACCATACCGACGATGCTGGCGACCAGATACGCCAACGCATTGTGAATAGTAGCCGCCACGTCGTGGATCTCACAAAAGCTGTGCGGGAATTCGTCGAGACACTCCAGACGGCTGGTGACCCAGACCTTGAGCCGGTCGATCTCGAGAGCCTGGTGACTGACGAACTCACGAAACGCTGCGCGACCTTCGAGGCCGCCGAGTTCGCGGTTACTGGTGAGCTTCCTCAGGTAGATGTTCGTGCAAATGACCTCCTCGCGTCGGTGTTCAGGAACCTGCTGAATAACGCCGTGCAGCATAACGATAGCGACACACCCCGCGTGGAGATCGCTGTCAGTGAACACGACGAGGCGGTGACAATCACGATTGCCGACAACGGCTTGGGAATCCCACCGGAGCAACGGGAAGCCGTCTTGGGGCGAACCGACGAGGGACTCGATCATCCCGCTGCGGGACTCGGGCTGTACCTCGTCGATACACTCGTCAACCAGTACGGGGGGACGCTCCAGATTGGTGCGGCTGACCTGGGCGGGGCCAAGATCGAAGTCGAACTCCAGAAAGCGTCATCAACCGGGGTGAATACTGTTGACGATGACTCCTGAAGAGGCGCCTGACGCCCAGAGCCGTGTTCTCCCCCTCGTTTCGGATGCAGGCAATCGCCAGTTACTCGGCGACTGGATCGAGGATCACCCCACGTACGAGGCTGTGGAGTTAGCCGAGAGTATCGCCGATACTGACTTCGACGTGTGCATTATCGATAAAGGCGCCTTCGAGGCGCACCTTGATGCGCTCCGGGCGAAGAAAACGGCGGCGGCCCCGGTCTTGCTCCCGTATCTGCTCTTGCTTTCGGAGGACGAGACGGAGATCATCGACACGGATGCCGGCCAGCTTGCTGACAATGTAGTGACAGATACGATCGATGAGATTACCACGTTACCGATCCAGCAAGCCGAACTCCACTGGCGGCTGTCAGCACTCCTTCGGCTCCGCGAACAATCACTCACGTCACGAGAGCGTGAACGGGAACTCAAACGGCAGGTCGATCTCTTCGAGAAAGCCCAGGATATTGCAGATGTCGGCGCCTGGGAGTACGACATCGATGCTGAAGAGAACTGGTGGACTGAGGAGGTTCATCGTATCTACCGTCTTCCGGAGGAGACAGCGCCGTCGCCAGAGGAGGAGCTACAATACTACCATCCCGAGGACCGACCGATAATCACGGAGGCGTTCGAGACAGCTGTCGAGGAGGGTGAACCGTACGATGTCGAAGTCCGCCTCATCGATGCGGAGGATACCCAGCACTGGGTCCGAACACGGGGCGAACCGCAGTACGAGGATGGAGAACTGACCCGCGTTCGGGGGACGATCCAGGATATCACCGAGCGCAAAGAGCGTGAACATAACCTCCAGCGCATCGAGCAGGCGGTTGAATCCGCTAGCCACGCGATCTACATCACGGACACCGATGGGATAATCGAGTACGTCAACCCGGCGTTCGAGGAGCTGACCGGCTTCACCCAGACAGAGGTCGTTGGGAAGACACCACGTGTGTTGGACTCCGGGGAAATGTCGGACGAGTATTTCAACGAGCTCTGGGAGACTCTTCTTGCGGGCGACGTGTGGACAGAGGAGATCATCAACCGCCGCAAGAACGGCGAGACGTACACCGCGAGGCAGACAATCGCACCCGTAACCGACGGTGATCACATCCACGCATTCGTAGCGATCCAAGAGGACATCACGGAGCGCAAAGAGCGCGAGGAAAAACTCACACGGCGGACGGAAGCGATCGATGACGCGCCAGTCGGCATCAGTATCGCCGACCCTGACCGGGATGACAACCCGCTGATTTACGTGAACGATAGGTTCGTGGAGCTGACGGGCTACCCACGGGAGGAAGTGCTCGGGAGGAATTGTCGGTTCCTCCAGGGTGAGAATACCGACCCGGACACGGTCGGCCGTATCCGGGAGGCGATCGATGCGGAAGAGCCGGTCTCGGTCGATCTCCGTAACTATCGGAAGGACGGGACAGAGTTTTGGAATCATCTCGAAATTGCGCCTGTGCGAGACGATACCGGCGAGGTCGTCAACTGGATCGGCTTCCAACAGGACGTGACCGAGCGGAAACAACGCCAAGAGCAGTTAGAGGTTCTCGATCGCGTACTCCGCCACAATCTGCGCAATGATATGAACGTGATTCGAGGCCGGGCCGAAACGATTCAGTCTGAGGCCTCGAGTGAGGTTGCCGCCGCCGCTGGAGCGATTGTCGAGAAGAGCGACGAACTGCTCGGGCTGGCTGAAAAGGAACGGCAGATAACGGAGCTATTGCGTGAGGAACCGACGCGGACAGAGATCGAGGTATGTGAGCGACTCGAGCAGATTTCGTCGCGCGTGGAATCGGAGCATCCGGAAGCGACGATCACCGTTGACTGCTCCGAAGGGGTGACTGCCCGGGCGACAAAACAGTTTGGACGGGCGGTTACGGAACTCGTTACGAACGCGATCGTTCACAACGACGCGTCGTCGCCAGCGGTCACTCTTACAGTCACCGAGACTGATGAGACAGTTCGTATCGAAGTCGCTGATACTGGCCCCCAGATCCCCGAGATGGAACGAAACGTATTGGTGAGCGAAACAGACCAAACACCGCTGTACCACGGGAGCGGTCTGGGCCTGTGGTTGGTTAACCTGGTTATCACTCGGTCAAACGGGACTATTACCGTTGCAGAGAATGCGCCAGCCGGCAACATCGTCAGCATATATCTGCCGCGGTGACACTTCCATTCAGATCCAGTAGTGCTGAATACGCGCCCTCAATTCAGCACGGACGATGAGAGTTGATAGATATTAGACCGCTTTCATCGGTGGTGGGTTTGCCGAAGAGCGTCAGCCGTGGCTCTTCCGGAAATGCGGATGTACTTCTGTGCTGTTGCAAGGTCGCTCCAGCCCATGAGCGCTTGGAGTGGCACCGGCGCAACCCCTTGGTAGGCGTGGTAGCTGGCAGCGGTCGCACGGAGACAATGCGGATAGACCCGACCGTCATGTCTGCTGCCTCGGCGGCAGCTGTCACACGTCTATTGACAGTAGTACGGGATCGAGGGAACGAGTCGTATTGGTCGGTGAATCGTTCCAGACACAGCTCAAGCCGGAGCGACAGGTCAACCGGAATCGACCGGGCAGACGCGACTGTCTTCGGATGCCAACGCGCTTCCATCGCTTCTTCATGTGTGAGTTGCTCATTGTGAGTCGTCTCTTGTGATGCCTGGCGACGACAGTAGCCGCATTCGCAGGGTTCGTGTTGTGGGATGCGAAGCAGCATCCGATCCCAATCAAGCCACTCTGCTTGGAAGTGCGCGATTTCGCCAGCCCGGAGTCCGAGTCGGCCAGCAGCCAGACAGACGAACCGAGCCTGCAAGTCCCGCGGCTCCGACAGTGAATTACACGCTTCCAAGAGGAGTTCGAACTCCCGGTCTGTGAGTGCATCCTCGTGAGTGTGCCGCGTCGTCAAGGATTGTCGATGCTGCTGTGCCCATTCATTCGATTGATGATAGTTGTCCGTCATCCACCACAAGAACGCTGCGCCCTTGAATTGAAAGGCGAGATATTAGCGACAAGTCAACAGAGGGCCCGCTGAATATAGAGAATTCAGCAGTCGCCCCCGGTTGGTTTCACACCGGCTTGGATCAATCACCCAGTCAGTAGACTTGCCTACGTACCGCTGTAGATTCTACCAGATCACGTTGATGTTCTATATCTCGTGCTGAATAGACTGCGCGTATGCAGCGTTCTTGTGGCCACGAGAATGTTTATTCTCCGGGTTACTCAGCACTGGCAAACACTCGTTGGAGACTTTGGTCGATGCCCTGGCGGTTGAGGATGGTAACCACGTCGCCAGCGAAAATCTCCATATGTCCTCGGGGTGTGAGGACGGTCTCGTCTCGTTCGATTGTGATAACGAGCGATTCATCGTTGAGCAGTCCGGACGCTTTGGCGTCCTCGAGAGTCGTGCCAGTAATGGGCGCGCCATCGGCGACAGTCAGTTCGATGATTTCCGCGTCGCCAGTGAGGCTCAAGAAGTCGCTAATTTCCGCACCTAAAGACACCGTGTCAAGACTGTATTGGTGATACGGGCTGATATGTACCCGCCGAATGAGATCCTCCTCTTCGATGTCGATTCCGAGATCCGTAATCGCCCGCCCAATCTGTGAGATCTCGGTCGTGCCCGCACCGATAGCGGTAATTCTGAGGTCGTTGTGGCCCGTCATCACTTCCTGTACGGTAATCACGCCGGGAATCTGGAGGGCCTGCCGAGCCTTTTGTGCTCTGTCTTCGGTCGCAGTCGTACACATATACAGATTCCGCAGCAGGCCGTCTGCTTTCTCGAAGTCGATCTGAGTGTAGTAGCCTTCGATGACTCCCTCGTCTTCGAGTTGCTGGATGCGATTGCGAACAGTCTGTGCCGACACGCGCACGTGTTCGGCGATGTCGGTCGCGGAGTTGTGTCGAGCGTCCTCCGACAGGAAGTAGAGAATCGCTCTGTCAACGTCGTCGAGTCCATAGACCATACCACGTCTCTTTGGGTTTCACCAATATAACTGTCTCTCAGCACCGGCGATCCAAATATCGGTCACTGGTTCTCGCCGTTCGATGCAGTCGGATTGGGCGATTCGAAAGCGGCTCACCGCGACGGATTTACTATTGTTTAGTGGTTTGTATATCCAAATATAAAGAAAATAATTTTGTTTTTATATAAATTATACGGGTATTAAATTGGTTTAGTGGTTACTCGTTGTATGGCACAAACTGATGAAATCGAGTCGGGGAGCCCGTCGAAACCCGAGCGACCGGCTAGCGGTCCTGCACCGCCTGTGCTACTGCTGATACCCGACGAAGGCCCGCTGGACGGACCAGCAACGGTGGCGTATGCACTGGCAGCCGACGAGTGCGGTGAAGTCTTGGCCACGAGGGTGGTGTCAGTGCCGGAACAGACTCCGTTAAGCCTCGCAGCAGAGAAACGGGAGTCGCTTCGGGCCTCCGTATCCGAGGCAATCGACGCAATGTCCACGAACGAACGGACCACGCCCGCACGCGGACTCGTCCGTATCGGAAGGACGTGGTCACGAATCGTTGCGGAGACAGCTACAGACCACGATGTGACGACCATCGTCACCAGTCCACCTCGTGACCGACGGAGTGCCAGCTTGTTTCGTCGGTCAGCCATCGACCGCTTACAGGCGAGGACGGACTGCCGCCTCGTCGTCACGAATGCCTCGTCGGGATTCACGGACGCGTCGTCGATTCTGGTGCCGGTCGCAGGGGGGCCACATTCGGAGGCCGCACTCGACGTGGCACGGGCACTCGGGGTCTCCCTCGATGCCTGGATAGACGTGCTGCACGTGGTCGAACCGGAGACTCAAAACGAACCCGACCCGGCGCAGCCGTACTTCGAGGCTGCGGCGGATCAACTCGATGGGTATCGGGAGTGGGATAGCTGGAAACTCGAAGCCGAGGACGTGGGTGAGACAATCGCCGAGCAATCGACGTACTACGATGCGACGATACTGGGAGCGCCGCGGCGAAGCTATCTCAAGCAGTTGGTCTTCGGATCCACGACGACTGATGTCCGTGCGAACGCAGACGGAGCCATACTCACCGTTCGAAGCAGGCGGTGACGCGACTACGGTCATACAAGAGACACACTCTGTATGTGTCACCGGTCTTCTGATAGAGTTCACACAAGTCGCCACTCATCACGGTACGTGTCCTCCCTCTATTGAGCGCGTATGTCCCCGATCGACAGACTGCCTGTCGGAATCTGTCATTTCGACCTTCCTCGGTTTTCGAGCGAAGGTGATAGACAGCGGGCCAGTTGGAAGCGTACCGGTCTACTAGTAGTTTCCAGATATGGAACGCCTATACCTGAAAGATACTAGTAGATTGTCGTCCGGATGTAACCTCGTGTATCACTCGGACGACGACTGTCACGAAATAGCTACGCTTGGTGCCGATACAGGTGGTCAGCTTTCGATTTCAGATCCGGTACGGAAGCTGGTGAGTTCGTCAATGCGGTCTTCGAGATCCTCGATCTCCTGGCGGAGTTCCTCGGCTTCTTCATCCTCGGAGGCAGCCAGTTGATCCTTCAGGCCTTGGAGTCGCGTCTCTTTGCGTTCCTCGTCCACCTCGGCCTTGCGGATGTACTCGGACTGTTCGACCTCGTACACGTCGCTCTCGGACAGCTCCGTTACCTCCAGGGCGTCGTCTACCTTGTCACGGTCAACACCCATGACGCGCTCGCGGCCGATTCCAGCCTCTTCGAGCGTTGCCAGCACTTCCTCGTCGTCCTTGAGCGAGCGGTTCCGGCGCGTGGTTCGCTGGACGGACCCGAACGGCCCGGAGACCGGCCGGTCGTGGTGGAGCCGGTTCAACAGCACGTCGGCAACGTCCTGACGGAGGTCGTTGGCGTTCCGTTGCACATCCGAGAGAAGCGTGTAGAGGTTCACGAGAGCGTCCGTGTCCATCTCCTCCAGCACGTCTACCTCGTGGCGTTCGAGTGCGTCAACGAGCAGGAAAGCGTCAGCATAGACATCCAAGTCCGGCTCCGTGCGTTCTTCCTCATCGGCTTCAGCCTCGCCCTCGGCGTCGAGTAGCTGGCTGGAGGTCGGTCCTTCTTTCTCGACGATCACGCCCCGGTCCTCGTCGATCTCGAAGCGAGGATGCACAGAGAGTACCGCCGGATACGGGTCGGCGTCTGGCGGGAGTCGGTCGAGTTCGAAGCCATCCGGCTCGTCGGTGATGCGGCGATACAGCGTTTCGAACTGGTCGCGCTGGAGTGGCCGCGTCTCGTCGATGTCGCGGTCGAGGAACTCGATGACGACCCGTTGCTCCTGTACGTCGGTCACGCGAAAGCGGTTGTGCGACAGCGGCGTGATCAGCGTGGCCCCCTCGGGGAGATCGTCCAGTTCGTCCAGCAGAGTGTGCCAGGAGACGCTGAAGGGCATACCCGGTCTGTCGGTGCCGACGGCCAAAGTGATGTTGGGTCAGGCCGAGACCGGCGCACTGCTTTCAGGACCGGGTGCTGAGTACCGCTGTCGAAATCACCAAACGACCCGTAACGAGAACACACTAAGTGTTCCGTCAAGTGTGGACTGATGAGTGCGTGACCGTGCGATTTGAATTGGTGGATCTGTGACTGGTCACTTACTGCCTGCGAGATATAGAGGGAGGATGCAGCAGAGTGATCGCCGACCAGTACAAGTTCGGGGACGGATAATAAAATGGCAATCTGAATTTTCGTGGATATTTTGAGACCTCAATTTGAACCGATAGCTATGGATGATGCCGCCCTCATCAGAAAGACGATCCGCAACTGTACCGCCGTGCTTGTGGC
>NZ_JBNTJW010000020.1:0-24726 GCF_051195055.1 Halobellus sp. EA9
GGTAGCGGGGAAAACGATTGGCGTTCAACCGTCGAATCCAATCTTATGCATTGAGACGACCAGTCTCAACTACACTCGGGCCTGGAAGTTGAGACTACAGTGAGTTTAGCGGGGCTGTGATGCGTGGTTTTGACCGAATCGATAAGTAGAGACTGCTTCAGAACGCTCTCTAAACGACCACTATTGTTGAATTTCCTACCATATGGGCGATTTTCTGCAACTTTCAGTAGCGTTGCCACTCAGACGAAGCTCTATCACGGGTAGAGCACCGTACTACCCAATTCCGGTCTCCTTCTTCAGCAGCGTGAGTGTATTGTCGGCCGTCACAAGGGGGGAGTGCTCGTATTCACCGGTCAACTCGACTTGGACGAGTAGATCGACCGCTCGCCAAATCGAGTACAAGAGACACGCGAACGCGAAGTAGAAGAACCGCAGCCCGAAATTCGTCGACGTCGTCGCGGCCATGAATCGCTTGATCGACCGATAGCCGCTCTCAATCTCCCAGCGATAGCCATACTCGCTGAGGAATCCACCGCCACGGTTGGACATAAACACCGAGTACTGCCGGTGATCGTCATGCTCAGAGTTCTCTTTCCGGCGGTAGATCAGCGTTGTCTCGTGCCACTCGTTCTTCCCGAGATGGAGCTTCCGGTCAGTCTCGTACCGGTCTTGGTCGCGCTGGAGCAACCGCTTGGCCTGGGCTCTCTCGCTGGTCTGCATCCGCTTGGGAACGACATAGGAAAGCCCGCGCTGGCTGAGCATCTCCAGGACGTGCTGGCTATCGAACTCCCGGTCCATCAGGACGTTATCGACGTGAACGAGGTCCTCAGCCGAATCCAGCAAGTCCTCGACGATTTCCAGTCGTGTCTCCCCCTTCCGGACGGGGCGCGCGTCCAGCACAATCGGGACGGCATTCCCGACCAACTGCACCGTCGCCCATTGATAGGCGTACTCGTCGGTCTTCTCCTTCGTCCCGATGATTTCGTCTTCGTGCCCCGTTCTATCGCCGGTGAAGGGATCAGCTTCGGTAATGTCGATCGCGACGAGTCCGGCTCGAAAGAACTGCTCTGTCTCCGCAACTTCGTTCAGGAGCTGAGTGACGACCTGCTGGTACATCGTTCGAACCTGTTCAATCGAGAGGTCTCGAATCTGCTCGCGATGGGCGTGGCCCAGCGGCGTCCGATCCCGAGTCGACTCGTAGAGGAAACTGCGATCCCCTTCGTTCGCAGCCAGCCGGTCGCGAAGTCCTAGGTACGTCTGTAAGTCCCAGTAGGCGTTCTCGTGGATCTCACAGCCCTCGCCACGATTTAGTGAGAACGCGGGGGAAAACGAGGCGGCTGACGTGATCAGTGATCGTTGCCGCCTCGTTGAGGATAGCTTGATCGTCTGGGTCTGATTCGTCCTCTTCGTCACCGTGAGATGGAAGCTGTCGCTCTGGCTCGCGTGGGACTGCGACATCCGCGTTCTGGGCTTTGATGAGGATGGTCCGCGCAGTTGTCTCGACTGTACTGCGAAGCTCGGCAGTAAACCGTTCGTTCCAACTGCGCCACAGCGTCGACTGGTTCGGGACATTTTGGATCTGTTGAAATCCTCAGAATGTGACAGGAGTGGCATAACACATACAGAGCAGGGGTTCAGCAGTGACGGCTCGTTCGATTCTGAATCTCAAGCCGAACCCCCAGAACGAATACCGAAGCAAGCGTTCGGGGAGATTGGGTCGGGGACAGCCGCCCCCAGGTTGATACGTTCAGACATCAAGTTCCAGATAACGGCGGATGTCAGATGACGACCCTCACGCCGACCGCATCCCGTCACCCTCGTCTATCGAGAGTGGACCGGCAACGTCGCTGGACTACGTAGACTTCGAATTAGAATCGAAAATCGGGACGGTTGGCAGTGCCGACGTCTGGCGCACGCGACTCGCGGACGACGAACAGGTCATCGCCGTCAAACGCACCCAACCCGACCGAACGCTCAGCACCGACCAGGCCGAGCGAGTGCCGCTCCCCTTCGTCGGGAGAGCCAGCGATCGGAGCATATGCCCTCCGGTCAGCGGTAGTGTTGTTGGATGGCGAGTTCGGCGATGTTGGCACCGTACTCCGCCGACCGTCTGAGGCTGTCCAGCAGCAGGCCCCAGCGGTAGGCCTCGGGGGCGTGGCCGCTGTCGTACAGCGCCCGGTCGAGCGTTTCGGTTGCCTCCCCGACGCTCCCGCGCTGGGCCAACGCGTCGTAAGCGACGCCGACGTCGGTATCAGAGAGGATCGGTTCGGTGGCGTCCCAGATCAGCGAGCGGGCGTCTCGGCCGATCGAACCCAGCTCTGACCCGAGCTCCTCGTCGGGGGGATGCGGTTGGTCGATAGCGACCCTGGCCATCTTCTCGGCGTGGTCGGCGATTCGCTCGAGCTGCCGCGCGAGGTAGTAGTATGCGAACAGCTCGGCGCGGGTTAAAGAGAGTTTCTGGACCTCACCGAGGTCGGTCAGAGTCCGCTGGAAGTGCCGGCTGACGATCCGGAAAAGCTTGTCTGCCTCGGCGTCGCGGTCGATGACGCCCCGCGCGAGGTCGACGTCGTCCTCCCGGACGGCCGTTACCGCGTCCTCGTGCATCGCGTCGGTGAACAATCGTAGTCGGATCGTACTCTTGCGAATCGAAACGTTGTCCGCGTCCAGCAGGTTCCGGATGACGACCTCGGTGTCGCTGGTCTCCAGGATCTCGAAGCCCGTGAGGTCGGCCGTGATCGCACGACAGAGCCGCTCGCACTCGCTCGTGTCCTCGCCACGGGGACGGAACCCCACCTCGTCGACGCCGATCAGGTACAGCGCCGTCAGCGTCTCCCGGAGCGCGTCTTCGCCGAAGGCGTCGACGTCGACCGTCTTCGTCCGCCGGGTCTCGGTGTGCTCGTCGGCAACTTCGACCAGGAGCGACCCGTCCTCGTTCGGGTAGAGATACAGCAGCGAGCCGGCCTCGATGTCGTGATCTTCGGCCCAGAACTTCGGCAACGAGACGGTATAGGTCGTCCCCCCCGAGAGCTGTACTTTCCGTATTTCCATCGCTGATTGGGGGGCCTAACCGTGAAAGTATAGTCGTTTGTATGTTGTGACTGTACTGGTACGAAGTCCTCTATAGTTGCCCACCCGGGTCCGGTGCGGTCTGTCGTATACGGAGGCCAGACCTAACTGGCGACCGCGTGAATGGAGTCTACGAATGTTCAGAGAGTCGACGCCGGGCGGGCATCTCCACAGTCGCGAACGTACCCTGCCGACCGTCGTCGAGGCCATCGACGCCACTGCCCCCGAGACGAAAGCCGACCTCGCCGAGCAGGTCGGACTCTCGCCGAACTACCTCTCGGAGGTGCTCCAGGAACTGAAGGCCAAGGGAATGGTCAGAAAGGCTTACGTCGTCGACGACGCGGCCGTCTTCAACCAGATCGAGGACGTCTCGGCCCTCTCGGGGCGGGCGCCCGAGGGAGGCCAGTCCGTCGCCGACCTGCTCGACCGCCTCGAGGCGCTCAACGAGGTGACGCTGGACCAGTACCGCGCCGCCGAGGCCGTCTTCCGGGAGGAGTCGGTCACCGAGACGCCCGCCCAGCTGGAGTCGCTGGCCAACGAGCGCTACTCGGCCGTCCTGAAGGAACTCAAGTCGTTCACCATCACGACCGACTGGCCCGGCAACCGCGTCTCGGCCGCGCTGGCGAACATCGCCGTCAACTTCGAGATCGCTGGCGACCGCGCCTGCCTGATCGCCGACGCCGTCGAACACGCCAGCGCCGACCCAACCGGCGCGGTCCACGAACGGGTCGTCGACATCTTCGAGGCCGGCCAGCGCATCAACGAGTCCGTCGAGGCGGTCCTCTTCGAGGGCGACCTGGCGCGGATGGAGTCGCTGCACGCCACCGAGAAGACGGTCCACCGCGACCTCCAGGAACTGTTCGAACTCGTCACTGCCTACGACCCCAACACCTACGGCTACCTCGTCACCGTCACGCGCACGCTCGAACGGATCATCCACTACTGGGTCAGCGCCGCCGAGACCGCCATGCGCGTCCACAGCGGCGTCGACCCGGGCCACGTCGAGATCTGAGTGCGCTGTTCTCGACCGCGCTACTCGGGGACCGACCGGACGCGGGACCAGCCAACGCCGACCAGTCCGAGCCCGAGCCCGAACTGGACGAGGAAACTCCCCGCTTGCAGGAGCGGATCCGGCCACGCCGTCTGGCGGACGGCGATCGCCACGAATCCCTCGTCGGTCTCGACGATCTTCCCCTCGTCGCGTTCGAACTGCGCCACGACGGCCCCGTCTTCGAGCGCTCGCCGGGCCGGGTCCGACAGGGAGTCTCGATCGACCGCCAGATCGTCGAACGCGGTCGCTCTCGTGACCCGTTCGGGGCCGATCGTGACCGTCGTCCCGTCGTCCACATCGCTGCGATAGATTCGGCGATAGAAGTCCCCGAGATACGCGTACTCTTTCTCGTTGGTCCCCGGGGTTCCGTAGAGGTGGACGGTGGCCGTCCCGTTGCCCCCGCGCTCCTCGAGGAGCCAGGCCTCGATGGCACAGAGGCGTTCGTTCTCCCCGCCGCGCAGGCAGTCGACGTCGTCGAAGTGGTCCGGAACGATCTCGGTGGACAGTGCTCCCTCGCCCGTGTCGAGCGGCCCGGCCCGGTACTCGTAGCGCGCGCCGCCGACGTCCAGCGCGTGGACGACCGTGGCGTTGGCCAGCAGCGCGGGGCCCCAGGAGGACGAGCACGGCCGCCCGACGCCGGACGCGCCTGTCCTCGCTCGATAATTCGGAGGGCACAGGTCCACGGGCGCGACAGACCTGAAAAACGATTGCTATGACCGGTCCGTAGACGTCCGGACCGTCGAGGACCTCAGTCGGACGCCGTCACCTCGGTCGGTTCGGGCGCGTACTCCGCGAGGAAGGCGTCCAGATCGCGGAACGCGTCGAGTCGCTCTCTGAGGGTCTCGTGGTCCCAGTGCCACCACTCGGTGGCCGCGATCCGGGCCGCGGTCTCGGGGTCGAACCGCCGACGGACCGGCTCGGCGGGGACGCCCGCGACGATCGTGTAGGGGTCGACGTCCTCGGCGACGACCGCGCCCGCGCCGACGACGGCGCCGTTGCCGATCTCCACACCTGGAAGAACGATCGCGCCGTGGCCGATCCAGACGTCGTGGCCGATCTCGACCGGCTGGTCGGCGCGCCACTGGAACACCGACGAGTCGTCCTCGCCCAGGTCGTACATCTCGGCGCGGTAGGTGAAGTGGTGCGCACTCGGGCGGTCGATCGGGTGGTTCGTGGGGCCGAGCCGGGCGTCGCTGGCGACGTTGCCGAACTTCCCCATCGTGGTGAAGTCCAGCTGGACCCGCTCCATCAGGTAGCTGTAGTCGCCCAGTTCCGACTGGTTGAGCCGCGCGCCCTGGCGGACTTCCGTCCAGGCGCCGAGTTCCGACTCCCGGATCGCGACCGGCTCGTGCAGCGTCGGGTCGGGCCCGAGCGTCCGGGTCCGGTCGGGGCCGTGGGACTCGTAGTAGGTCATCGCCGGCCCAGCGTCGCGCCCACGATGTTGCGCGGGACGTTCGCCATTGCCTCGAGGATGCCGGTCCGCTCGATGTCGTCGTCCTCGCGGAGGTACGACCGGACCCGCTGGCTAACCAGTTCGACCGAGCCGGCCAGCAGGAAGATCAGGATGATACAGGCCATCATCTCGGTGTAGTGGAACGTCTGGCGCTGGATGTACAGCTCCAGCCCCAGCCCGCCCCCGCCGATGATGCCCAGCCCGATCGCCGCGCGGACGTTGTGTTCGAGGTCGAAGGCGATCCAGGCGATGAACTGCCGGAACACCTGGCTGAGCATCCCGAAGGAGACGACCTGCGAGCGGCTCGCGCCGGTCGAGCGGATCCCCTCGATGGGGCCGTCCTCGATCTCCTCGAGTTCGTCGGTGAACAGCCGCCCCGCGTAGCCGGTGGTGTCGATCATAATCGCCAGCGCCGCGGTGAAGGGTCCGACGCCGCCCAGCGGGATCAGGATGAGGAACCACACCAGCCCGGGGATCGCGCGGATGAGGCTCATCGTCGCGCGGAAGACGAAGTTGAACGGGTAGGGGACGACCCGCTCGCTGGCCATCACGCCGAAGAACAGCGCGCCGGGCAGGCCGAGCACCGTCCCCGCGAACGCGACGCCCAGTGTGACGAACATCGCGCCCGGAACGAACCGTCCGTCGCCGACGACCGGAACCCCGCCCTTGATTCTGAATATCAGGTTCTCCTCGATCATAAACGACCAGTACTGTCCGAGGTCGACGAACGGCAGTCCGAACAGTTCTGCCGGCGGGAAGTAGTCGTTCTTCCCGTACAGGGCGTCGACGAACTGCGGGATCTGTTCGTAGAGCATCAGCAGATCGAACTCGATGACGAGCAGGCTGTAATAGAAGATGATCCCGCCGCCGACCACGCCCGCGAGCGTCCAGAGACGCCGCTTGGTCTTGCGGCGCTTCATGTCCTGAAGCTTCTGCTCGGCGGGGCTGTCGCCGATCTCGGCGAACCCGAAGTACTCGGTGGGTCGCCATCCGCTGGCTGAGTCGCTGCTCACGCCTCGACCCTCCGCTCGTCTTCGAGGGTTTCTTCGACAGTGCTCTGTTCGTCGCGATCGCTCTTTCTCTCCGTCTCGGCCAGGGCAACCGTCTCGACGCTGCCGTAGAGGTCGTCGATCAGTTCGGGTGTCAGTTCCTCTCGGTCGACATCGAACAGTTTCTGTCCGTCCCGGAGACCGATGAACCGGTCGCCGAAGTGCGCGGCGATGTTGACCTGGTGGAGGCTCACCAGCGCGGTGACGTTGTGTTCTTTCGCAGCCTTTCGGAGGTAGCCCATCACGGTCTCGGCGCTGGCGGGATCGAGGCTCGCGACGGGTTCGTCCGCCAGCAAGAGTCGCGGGTCCTGCACCAGCGCGCGGGCGATACCGACGCGCTGTTGCTGGCCACCGGACATCTGGCTGACGTGCTGGTGTGCCTCCTCGAGCAGGCCCACCGTTTCGAGCGCTTCGAGCGCGCGGAGCTTGTCCTCGCGGGACTGCCACTGGAAGAGGCTCTTGAGCAGCGAGACGTGGTCGAGCGATCCAGTCAGCGCATTCACATACGCCGAGACGCCGTCAACCAGGTTGTGCTGCTGGAAGATCATCCCGATGTCAGACTGCGAGCCGCTGATCTCCTCGTCGTCGAGGTAGATCGCGCCTTCGGTCGGCTCGGTCAGACCGTTGGCACACCGCAGCAGCGTCGACTTTCCCGCGCCGGACTCGCCGAGCAGTACCGCGAACTCGTCTTCGATCTCGAACGACACCTCGTCCAGCGCGGTGACGTCGCCGTACTCTTTCGTCAGGTTTTCGACTTTGAGTGTACTCATAATAAAAAATGGTGGATGCTCGCCCGATCAGGCCGCGGGGTCGATGCCGACCGCGTTCATCCGCTTGATGACGGGCCGGTAGGTCTTCATCGAGGTGTCACGCAGCGTGGTGAACGGGAGTTTGCTCTCGTTGTAGCCCTTCGGATAGTACTGCTGGATGGTCTGCTTGTCGGAGTTGATCAGTACCTCGCCGATCCGCTCTTTCTTTGGGGAGTCCCAGGACTTGCGGGCGTATATCGGCTGTTTCGGGATCGGGAACGACCACCAGATCGGGCGGAGCTTCGGCTTTTCAGTGTCGATGGTGTCCAAGAAGGAACTCTTCTCTTTGACTCGTTTGGGGAAGTCGGATTTGTATTTCTTCGGAATATGGGGGATGCCGTTCCCGCCCCAGGTCGTACACCCGTCGGCCTTCCCGTTGGCGACGCGCTGGACGGCCTGATTGTGGTCGGTCCAGCTGCCGTCGAAGTCGACGGGGTCGCCCTTCGGGGCTTCGCCGATGTCGAGACCGGCCTGCTCGAGCGTGTACAGCGCGAAGATGGACCCGCTGGTACTCAGGCGGTCCGCGAACGCCCAGTCTTTGCCCTTCACGTCTGTTCGTTCGTCGATACTCGACTTCAGCGGCACGAGCATCACCGAGAAATAAAAGGCCGAACCGCCGGTGACGGTCGTCCCGTAGACGTTCATAAGATCGGGGTTGGAGATGAGCGTCACGTCGTCCATCGCGATCTCGGCCTGTTCGCTCTCGAGTGCGGGCTTGATCGCCGAGTAGTTCTGCGGGACCTTCATCTCGACGTCGACGCCGTCGACCTTGTCGTTGAGCATGTTGACGACCGGCTTGTACCGCGGCCGGAGGTCGCCGGGAGTCCCGGGCGTCAGCAGCATCGTTACTTTCTCTTTCGAGCCGCCGTTGCCGCTGCCCCCGAGGACGGAGCTACAGCCGGCCAGGCCGGCCGTCGCCGCCGTCGCCGCCCCACCGAGGAGGAAGCGTCGCCGCGTAGCTGTCCCTTCGATCCCACTCCGAGCAGATCGCGAGTTCGAATCCATACAGTCGGGGATACCAGACATCCAACCCTAAGCGTTGTCTGGGTACAGTACAGCCGATTCTGTATGTCCGGGTTTTCCCCCGTGGTGGTCGTAACCGGTTCGTGGTCTCCGGACGATTCCTCGACGAGCGCCGGTCTGTAGACTATCACATCAGCGAGTCCGTACTCGTCTGGACCGCTGCTTCTGGGCGGGGGCTCGACCCATCACTTCCTGTGCCGACAGGAGAGTATACAGCGAACCCTTTTGCGAGGTTCGTGGCAGGTCCCACTCGAGACCGATGCACACAGTCGCCGACCGGACCGACCGATTCGAACTGATCGCCGCCTGCGACGAGGGGCGACTGGGGGAGCTCGCCGACGCCGTCCTCGCTGACGGCTGCGAGCTGTCGATCCGCCAGGAACCCACCGTCCAGCTCGTTATGCAACGGGCGGTCGAACCCGTCGAGGGCCAGCCGTTCAACCTCGGCGAAGTCGTCGTCACCGTCGCCGAGGTACTGGTCGACGGCGCGAAGGGCTTCGCGATGGTCCCCGGCAAAGACGAACGCGGCGCGCTCTCCGGGGCGGTCGTCGACGCTGCGGTCGTTGCCGACCACGAGCGCCGACCCGAGATCGAGGCCGCACTCCGCGAGGCCGCCGAGGAGCAGGACGCTCGACGGGCACGCGAGTGGGCGCACACACAGGAGACGGGCGTGGAGTTCACCACGATGGAGGAGGACGGATGAAGGCCCTCGGGATGGACCCCGTTCACGACACCAGGGCCTGCTACCGCCGGCTGGTCGACGCCTACAGCCGCCCCGGCACGATCCAGACGCTCGCGGACGTGCCGACAGCCGCCGACAGGGCCGTCCTCGCGACGCTGGTCGACGGCGAGACCACGCTCTGTTCGCCCGACGACATGCTCTGTGAGGCGCTGGCCAGCCAGGGCCGTCTCGACGCCGCCGCAGTCCCCGAGGCCACCGTCGTCCACAGCCAGGGCTCGACCGACGGCGCCGTCACGGACGCACCGCGGGGCACGCTCAAGGAACCCAGCCGCGGGGCGATGGTCGTCTACCGGATCAGCGAACTCGAATCCGGCACCGTCTCGCTGGACGATACCTACGAAGGAACTACGGTCGAACTCACCGGCCCGGGCGTCCCCGACCGGCGGACGCTCACCGCCGCGCTCCCGGCCGCGGAGTTCCGGGCCTTCGCCGACGCCCAGTCGACGTATCCGCGTGGCGTCGACGTCGTGCTCGCGACCGAGAACCGACTGGCCGCACTCCCACGGTCGGTCGACCTGGAGGTGGCCTAATGGGGTACGTCGCGGTCGAGGCCGGCGAGGAGACGATCCGCAAGGCCGAACAGCTGTTCGAGAAGCAGCGCGTCGACGGCGACAGCGACACGATCGCGGTCGAACAGGTCGCGGAGCAGTTCGGCCGCCTCACCGGCCAGGCAATGAGCGAGGCCGGCCTGTACGCGCCGCGGCTGGCCGCGCTCGCGGTCAAGCAGGCACAAGGCGACACCATAGAGGCCGCCTTCCTCCTGCGAGCCTATCGGTCGACGCTGGAACTGTGGGACTACAGCGTCCCCGTCGACACCGCCGACATGTTCGCCCGACGGCGGGTCTCGCCCGCCTACAAGGACATCCCCGGCGGGCAACTGCTGGGCGCCACGAACGACTACACCCAGCGGCTGCTCGACTTCGATCTGGACGGCGAGGACGATCCCGAGGATCCCACAGCGGAGTGGGACCTCGACTTCGAGGAGCCCGAGTCCCTGCGGAACGTCCTCGATGTCCTCCGCGAAAAAGACCTTGTGGCCGACCCGCCCGCGGAGCCGCCTGAGGACGAGCCACACGACACCACGCGTACGCCCGTGACACATCCGGCGCCGCGCTCGGCAGTCCTGCAGGAACTCGCTCGGGG
Organism: Halobellus sp. EA9; assembly: GCF_051195055.1. Taxonomy (NCBI): domain Archaea; kingdom Methanobacteriati; phylum Methanobacteriota; class Halobacteria; order Halobacteriales; family Haloferacaceae; genus Halobellus; species Halobellus sp. EA9. The sequence continues at coordinate 10,337 of NZ_JBNTJW010000020.1, forward strand.
GGAGACCGGCGCCGTGACGGGGCTATCCTATAGCGTCCTCCGGGGATACGGCCAGGTTCACCCGACCCTCTCGGAGATCCGGACGGGCGAGTTGCCCGTCGTCATCGAGCACCCCTACACCGGCGAGGAGGCGACCGTGACCACCACGCAGGTCACCGAGTCGGGCGGCGTCGTCCCGGTCTACGAGAAACGGGACGACCCGCAGTTCGCCTTCGGCTACGGGCTGGTCTTCGGCCGCACCGAGCGAAAGGCCATCGGGATGGCGATGCTCGACGCCGCCATCCAGCTGGACGGTGACGCGCCCGCCGAGGACGCCGAGTTCGTGCTCGACACGATCGACGGCCTGGACGCATTCGGCTTCATCGAACACCTCAAACTCCCACACTACGTGACCTTCCAGAGCATCCTCGACCGCATCCGGTCGATACGAGAGCGCAAAGCCGCCGGCTCGCCGGTCGAAACTGACGACGCCGCGCCGACCGGGGAGGTGCCCGGCGATGACTGACGACGCGAACCACTGGGCACCCAAGAGCGCCGGCTACGAACCAAAGCCGGACGACGACCGCGACGCGGACGTGGAACCGGACGAGGAGGACGCCCACCCAGACGAAGAACTCCGAACGGACGGCGGGCCGGCCGCTTCAGGAGCGCCGACCGGCGACGCCGACAGCGTCGACGACCTGCTGGACACAGAGGATTCGGGGATGGACGGCTACAACTACGCGTATCTCGACGAGCACACCAAACGCGAGGTCCGCCGCGCCACGCTGTCGGCCATCGCCATCCCCGGCCACCAGGTGCCCTACGCCTCCCGGGCGATGCCGCTGGCTCGCGGCTGGGGCACCGGCGGCATCCAGGCCTCGATGTCGCTGCTGGGGCCCGACGACCGGTTCAAGGTGATCGACCAGGGCAGCGACGAGAGCGTCAACGCCGCCAACATCCGGCGGCTCGCGAAGACTACGGCCGAGGTCGAGGGCACGACCGACACCACCGAGGCCGACGTGATTCAGACACGCCATCGGATTCCGGAGGAAGTGCTCGACGACGACCAGATCCTCGTGTTGCAGGTGCCGATCACCGACCCCCTCCGACGCGTGGACCCGAGCGACGACGCCAATCGTCGCCGCCACGCCCACAAGGACTACGCGAAGATGTGGGTCGCCCTCTACGAGAACGTCGTCGAGTGGGGAGAGATCAACGTCGGCTCCCGGTACCCCGTGATGGTCGCTGGTCGGTACCTCATGGACCCCTCGCCGATCCCGCGGTGGGACGTTCCGAAACTCCACGACGCCGATAACCTCTACGTCTTCGCCGCAGGGCGAGAGGCCCGGATCTACGCCGTCCCGCCCCACACCGAGGTCGAACCGCTCGCGTTCGCGGACAAGTCCTTCCAGGTCGAGCGGTTCGACGAGCCGTGCGCTCACTGCGGGAGCGACGACACCTACCGCACCGAGATTGAGACCGACGACGGCGACCGGGTCGTCGTCTGCAACGACACCAGCTTCTGCGAGAAACGCGAGGCCGACCCCGACCTCACCAAGGACCACCACCTCGACCGCGACGGCGTCACCTGGGGGCCCGCGACCGGCGGCGTCGAAGCCGCAAGCGGCCACGTCGACGCGGATGACACTGCTCGCACGGATGGGGGTGAGAGCGAATGACGGTGCTGGACGTCGAGAACCTCACCAAGATCTACGGCGAGGGCTGCCCCGAGTGCCTCGAGTTGACAGGCCCCGCCGCCAACCGGAACCAGTGCCCTGAGTGTGGCAGCGTTGTCGCCTGTGCCGACGTCGACTTCGAGGTGTTCGAGGGCGAGGTCCTGGGCATCGTCGGCGAGTCCGGCAGCGGCAAGTCCAGCGTCGCCGAGATGCTCTCGCTGGATCTCGAAGCCACGGCGGGCAGCGTCGACTACCGGGCCGTCGAGGGCGATATGCTCGAGACCGACTACCAGCAGCGCCGCGAACTGCAGGACTTCCATATCGGGATGGTCCACCAGCACGTCCGCGACGGGCTGAATCTTGACTTCTCGGGCGGTGGCAACGTCGCCGAGAAACTGCTGTCGGCGGGCTGGCGCGACTATGGCGAAATCCGCGATAGAGTCCGAGTACTCTTCGAAGACACGGAGGTCCCACCCGACCGGATGGACGACGCGACCGACACCTACTCCGGCGGGATGCAGCGCCGCGTCCAGATCGCGAAAGCCATCGCCAACGACCCCTCGCTGGTCATCCTCGACGAACCGACGACGGGGCTGGACGTCAGCGTCCAGGCTCGCGTGCTGGACATGTTCCGCGAGATCCAACGCGAACAGGGGCTCGCGACCGTGGTCGTCAGCCACGACCTCGGTGTTGTTCGGCTGCTGGCCGACCGAACCCTCGTCATGCGCCAGGGGCGGATCGTCGAGCGCGGCCTGACCGACCGCATCATGGAGGACCCACACCACGAGTACACGCAGACGCTCATCAACTCGGTGATATAATGACCGACATTCTCACCATCGACGGTCTGACGAAACGCTTCGAGATGCACGTGATCGACGGCCGGGAGGTGGCGGGCCTGGAAGACGTCTCCTTCGACGTCCGCGACGGCGAGTTCCTCGCGGTCGTCGGCGAGTCCGGCAGCGGCAAGTCCTCGCTGCTGAAGTGTATCCACCGCACCTACGAGCCGACCAGCGGTACAGTCGTCTACCGCAAGGGCGACCATACTGTGGACCTGGCCGCCTGCGACGAGCGTACGGTGCTGGCACTACGTGGCGCAGAGATCGGCTACGCCTCGCAGTTCCTCCACGAGATACCCCGGGTCCCGGCGGTCGACGTCGTCGCCCGCCCGCTGCGCGAGCAGGGCAAATCACCCGAGACGGCCCGCGAGACTGCTCGTAAACTGCTCGAGGCGCTCCAGCTCCCAGACGAGCTGTTCGAGGCCTATCCCGCCACCTTCAGTGGTGGCGAGCGCCAGCGTGTCAACCTCGCGCGAGCGATCGCACCGCGCCCCCGACTGCTCCTGCTGGACGAACCGACCAGCGCACTGGACCCGGAGACCCGCGAGCACGCGCTGGACCTGATGGAGTCACACCTCGACTCGGAGACAACGGTCGTCGGGGTCTTCCACAACCGCGAAGTGGTCGAGCGGATCGCCGACCGCGTCGTCGAGATGGACGACGCCAGACTCCAGCGGGTCGTCGACGTCGGGACCTACCGTGGGGAGGTGACCGCATGAGCCACCCGGAACCCGAGGCCGAGCCGGTCGAGGTCAGCCGGACCGTCGTCGAGAACGCCGCCGTCGTCACGCTGTCTGATACCTTCGAAGGTACAGTCGTGATCGAAGACGACCGTATCACGCGGGTTGAGCGCGGTCAGGCCTCGACAGCGACCGGCGATCGCGTCGTCGACGCCGCCGGGAAGCTGCTCTTGCCGGGACTTATCGATGTCCACGGCGACGACATCGAGCGCCACCGCTTCCCGCGAGGGTCGCCCATCGATGAGGACATCGCGTTCAGAACTGTCGATCGGGCGAACCTCGCAGCCGGGGTCACCACAAAGTTCCACGCCATCGCGTTCCAGGATGCGCCCGACGACCACCGTTCGGCCGAGATTGCGATACAGATGGTCGACTCGATTCAGAAAGCTGAGCACCTCCTGGCCGATCACCACGTCCACGCCCGATGTGAACTCACGAATCCCGACTGCGTCGATGCTGTCGAAGGTATTCTGGACCGGCCCGCGGTGGGATTGGCCTCGGTGATGGCGCACATCCCCGGGAAAGGGCAGTTCGAGAGCCCAGAGCAATTCAAGCGGTGGTACCTGGACAACCGCGACATCAGCGAACAACGCGTCGACGAACTAATCGCCCAGCGAACCAGCGTCGACCAAGCGACGCTGAACGACCGCATCGCGACCATCGTCGAGCGGGCCGACTCAGCCGGCGTGGCCCTGGCCTCCCACGACGACGAGACGCCCCTGGAGGTCGAACGCCTCCACGACCGCGGGATCACGATCAGTGAGTACCCGGTGACGCTGGCCGCCGCCGAGCGCGCCACCGAACTCGGGATGACCACCGCTATGGGCGCCCCGAACCTGGTCCGCGGGGGCAGTCAGTGGGGCAACCTCGGCTCGGCCGAAGCCATCGACGCGGGCGTTGTCGATGTGCTCTGTGCGGACTACCATCCGCCGTCGCTTCTTGCCGCACCGTTCGTCGAGACGGGCGAGCCGCTACACGAACGCGTGGCTCGCGTGACCGTCAATCCGGCCGAGGCAGTCGGACTCTCAGAGCGGGGTCGGATCGAACCCGGCGCTCGTGCGGACCTGCTGGTGGTCGATCGCGAGCCGACTCCGAGTGTGGATCGAGCGTTCATCGCCGGCCGGGAAGTCTACCGGGAGGGACCGCCGTGACCGACTCTAGGTCCGAGCGGCTGGACGGCGACCAGCGCGTGGGCGCCGCGATGGACGTTCGGTTCAAGCACACAGTCGAGGAGTTCGCCCAACAGTGCCGCGAATGGGGGCTGGACCACGTCGAAATCAAACGGGAGTACCTCCACGGCCACCCCGACACGCCCTCCCCGGTCGAACTCGCGGCCCTGCGGGAGGAACTCGACGTCTCGCTCACGCTGCACGCACCCTTTCGTGACTGGAACCTCGGCAGTTTTAACGAGGCCGTCCGAGAAGCTAGTGTCGAGATGGTCTGCCAGACGCTGACTGACGCCGCCATCGCGGGCGCCGGCGCGGTCGTCGTCCACGGCGGGTCGGTCCCGCGTCGGTACCCCGAGTGGGTCCGCGAGACCGCCCGCGAGAACGCCCGTCGCTCGCTCCGGGCCTGTGTCGAACACGCCGCCGAGGTCGGTGTGCCGCTGTGCCTCGAAAATCAGCCCCATAGCGACAGCGACGAACGCCACACCACGACGCCCGACGATCTCGCGGCAATACTCGATACCGTCGACGCCGAACCCAGGATACTGAAGGTCACACTGGACGTCGGCCACGCGAAAATGAACGGTTTCGACTACCGTGAGTTCCTCGAGCGCTTCGGCGATCGCATCGAAGTTGTACACCTCCACGACAACGACGGGACGAGCGACCAGCACGAGCCCCACACCGATCTCTACTCCGTGGTCGAGGACATCGGCGCACGGTTCAACGTTCTGGAAATGAAGACCGTCGCGGACGTCCGCCGGAGCGTGCAGGCGTCAGCCGCCGAGGGCCACGCCTGGCCAACCTGATTTGTCGAGGCTCTTACCGTCCACACCACGATTCGAGAGATAGAAGCTCGCCTTCGAGCGCGGCCTCTCTCTCGTCTGGGAACGCATCCAACACACTATCGACGGCCCAAGCCAGATTGACGAACCGGTCACAAATGCTCTGGCTACAAGGAACAGACATCCCGCCGGACGACCTCTCCCGCGGCGGCTCTGGGGAAGGCGGACGATCACGGTGGGAAGGAGCGTCAGGTGACATGATGACGATCGTCGGCGCGTGTCGTGACACGCTTCGTCTGCTCCGAGCTGAACTAGGTTCCCAACCTGAAGAACTCCCCGACATGGTCCTCCCAGCAGTAGGCATGGTAGTGATGTCCAACCCACTGTATATCAAAAACGAAACCTGACCAATATCCCAATCGACGTATTATAAATCCGATAGGAATTCTCCTAAAACACCCTATACTTAGCGGCAGTCGTCTCGCTCTGACCAACCTGCTGCAAGATACGCGTACTGTATTCAGCACGTCCTGAAAAAGCTATCAGCACCTGAGGATTTCAACAGAGCCAACATTTTCTAAGCTCAACTGTTCGCAGAGTGCTGGGTGGCATTCGAGATACTCGATCAGCGCTGTTTCGTGATCCCACCCATGGCATTCTTTCAAGATGAAGACGCGAAAGAGGGTATCCATCCCGTAGCGAGTCGACCCCACGTAGCGGTCATGTGCGTCGAATTCGAAATACGCCAGCGGAAGTGCGCAGATGAAGTTCTCGACCGATTCGTGGTGGTCGTGTCTGAACCAAGTCTGCGAGACTATCCGAATATCTGATTCCAAGCCGTCAAGCGAGTTTCGCTCGTACAGCGGCGTCGCATCGTACACTGGCCAATCAGCATATGGGCGGTTGGCAATCCGTTGAAAAACACTCCGGCGAGACTCACGAGTTGGTGCCACTACGAGACGCTGAACACGACTCGCTCAAAAATGCCGCTCTCTCGATGGGTTGTACTGATCGATTGGCTCGCCCCTCCTGTTCGCGACATCTGGTTCTGTATCGCCCGACTCGTCGTCAAGGACGGATTTCAGGATAGCGTAGAAGTGCCAATCGCCGCCGTAGTGGTAGAGGTAACGGATCCGATCGCACTGCTCGAGGCTCGGCCGTCGACCCCACCAATTGTTACCGCGCCTGTATTCTCGAGACGGCGGTGCGAAAATCCTGAATCAGCTCCAAGTGACTGGTCGTATGGAAACGAGCTGCACGGCACAGGTAACCCTCGTTACACACGCGACGACCGCTACCCGCCTCCCAGCAACCCGACTCGATTTTTTTACATCTCCATCAAATAAGACAGTGTGGCACCGACCACGCACTACGAGGAAGTTCAATACTTCTGACAGCCGTGGCTGTGGGCACTCCTGACTATCAGCGGCGTCCCCGCCGCACTGTTGGGTAGCGTTAGCATTCTCAGCGAGGCCGATGCGGGAACAAACGTCCAGATGTGGATCGGACTCGTTCTCGCCCTCGTGTTCGGCCCATTCGTCCTGTTGTACCGTGCGAACCTGCGAATCGAAGCCCGCGACAACGACCTGATGTTGCGTCTATGGCCGTTCCACCTCAGAGCGCGAACGATTCCCTACAAGGACATAGATTCGATCACCATCACCGAAATATCTCCGATTACCGACTTCGGTGGTGTCGGCGTGCGATTCCAGCCCTCGTTCTATCGCTGGGGCATTCGATTGGACGGCCCTGTCGGCTACATCGTCGACGGGCAGCAGGCGATCCGGATCGAGCGGGCTGGTGAGAAGTCACTCGTCGTAACCTCGGTCGATCCCGACACGCTCGTCCGAACCGTCGAACGAGTCGGCAGAATCGGTGGTTGAATATCGGAGGAGTCTATTTCGGATCGATCCTGTCCACCACGATTCCGTTCACTTCCTGTCACGGGGTCGTATGCTCGGACATCCCTGATTCATCTTGAACTCTGAACCGGCGGTGTCAGGTCGGTAACGCGAAAAACAGCGCGGCAATAAAGAGGACGAGCGCTGCTCCGATAAGCGTTACAATGTACATCCCAGCAGCGACTCCGAGGCCAGCGATAGTCCGAGGCGTCAACCACTGCTCCACCGACCGTTGCCAACAATACAGACGGACACCTATGATTCCGAGTCCCCACACGATTATCGGGTATGTTATAAGCACCGCGATAAGTCGAAGTTCTCGAAACTGCGGATCGCTCTGCGTGGACCCGATATGAAGCACCTGCCAGCCAACAACGATAGCGACCCCCTGACCGAGTGCGATCACACCGACCAGTAACAAATAGTTCACCGGGAAGCGGTCAGTCGGCCAGCTATCGAGTCGGGCACGAAAGTCCGACACCGTGAGTGATGGGAGACATCCGAGGGCAACAACACCGATGACTGCCAGATACTGCAACAGCGTCGTCGCGAGCTCTCCGATGGACGAATACGGAATCATAGTGCTTGTGAGCGTTGGCTACTGTATATTCTTGTTTTTGACTTAATGAGTGATTGAATCCATACTGTGGATAACCACCATACGTGGTCGCTACAGGCTAGCGGTTTGCTGATTTGAACGTTCGCTCTTGTGGCGGAGATTGTTGGTGAGTCATAGCGCAGTTTCGAGGATGGTTTTGAGCGCTTCTTCCCCCGGTTTGCGGAACACTTCTCGACGGAGCTGAAACGCTCGGATATACGGCGTAAGTCTGTCTTTAGAGACACCTCGATGCGGCGAGAGCCACCGTCGCGCCAGCGACGCGTGGCTCTCGCAGGTGTTCACGTGAACGTCTCCATCGACGTACTCATCGTTACCGTGGACGACGTATTCACGGGTGAATGCGTCGTCCTCGTCAAGTGGATCGTATGCCCGAAAGCCGTCTGTGTAGACGGTTAACGACTCCTGCTGGCGGTCAGCCAGCAGGAGTCTAATCAACGATTCGGTCGCGGCTTCCGTCGGGATCACGTGTCGTTCACCACTGCCGCGGTCAGCGAGAACAAACACAGGGAGCTTGTCCTCAGCGTATGTTCCACGTCCGCGCGTGGACAGGCCACGCGAGCGCGACGGCTGGTCGCGCTCACGGCCCTTGAGACCTGCTTTCACGTAGATTCATCTATCTCGATGGGGCCTTCGAGCTGTAGTCGAGGCGCGTCCAGCGCTCGCACACGGCGGATTCAATTCACTCACAACTGCTCTCCCATTACTACTCGGATAGGTAAGATACCCACGGAGCTCCATTCAGTAGCTGTCTGGCTACGTGTTTTAATTTCCCGAATACCCAACTAAGAGTCGTGCTTCGAAAACTCCTCACCACGATCTGTGCTGTTGAGGTTCTTACACCAGACGCTCTCATCGATACGGCCGAGCAAATTGCGCTTGAGAATCCTGACGAGTGTGAGTTGCAATCGTGGGTTCTCCCTGGCGCTCGGTTTGAAGGAGCGGCGTTCTTGATACTGATGTGGCGAAGCAATACCTCGTATTCGTCGTTCAAGAAATTTCTCGGAATTATTGGGTTACTCGCATTGCTCTTCCCTCGGAGCTATGTAGACTACTGAGCCAAGTTAGCGTACAGAGACGCGTCAACTTGTGAGTGGAAACCGTGGGTGTATACTGGAACTCGTCTTGTGGGACTTCTCTACGTTCTCGTCGCTCTCGGCGAACTACGGAAAACGGACTGACCCTATCTCAACTAGGTGGCGATGTGTTTCGAAGGTGGAAACTCTCCCTTTCTATTTACCGTAGTCAAGCGTTGATGCTGACCTGAAATGGTCGTACATCAACTGAAAATGAGCTTGTCCCCCGAGTTACGACTTGCAACTCGAGAAGAGTCCCTTCACGCATATTGATGGAACCAAATGCAAGAGGGATACTCGTACCGACCGAATCGATCGAGATACTCGTTCATCTGACGTTGGTTCGAGATGACATTACAGAGTGACGGCTCACTCGAGTTGCGTATCGAGAGCTTGGACAAACGTTTCGGAGAGACGTGGGCACTCCGGAATATCGACCTCACGCTAGATACTGGAGTAACTGGTCTCCTCGGCGCTAACGGTGCGGGGAAATCGACGCTTATGCGGATTGTAACCGGCGTTATCGACCCGACCGAAGGAACCATCTACTGGAATGGGGCAGACGTGACGGACGATCCGCAGGTAGTCCGCCAAGATGTCGGCTACCTTCCTCAGGACTTCGGCGTCTACCCGAACCTCACTGCGAGAGAGTTTCTCTCGTATCTCGCTGCCATTCGCGGGCTCAATAGTCCCGATGATCGGATTACCGACCTCCTCGAACTCGTGAACCTCGGTGATGCACGCGAGAAGCGACTCGGCGATTTCTCCGGTGGGATGCGCCAACGCGTCGGAATCGCGCAGGCCTTGCTCGCCGATCCGGATCTATTGATCGTCGACGAACCGACGGTCGGGCTTGATCCAACGGAACGCGTCCGGTTTCGAAATGTCCTTGCCGACCTTGCAGATGAACGCGTCGTCGTGCTCTCGACGCACATCGTCCCCGATGTCGAAGCCACAGCCAACGACGTCGCCGTTCTCCACAACGGCCACCTTCGCGCTCACACCTCGCCCACCGAATTAATCGCTCGCGCCGCTGGCAGGGTCTGGGAGTGGACAGCACCGAGTTCTGATCTCGCCGCACTCCGTCGCGAGTACACTGTCAGTAGCACGAGTCATCACCAAGACGGTATCCGCGTCCGCGTGATTTCCGATACACAGCCTGCGACCGAGGCGACATCCGTTGAACCGACACTCGAGGACGCCTATCTCGCCCTCCTCGCGGAGGATCAATCGCTATGACTCGATGGCAGGCCATTCGTGGCGTCGCACTCGCGGACTTTCGAGAGCGGTCACGGTCGCTTACGCTTCTCGTCGTTCCTGTGGTGATCGCGTATTTCGTCAAGCTTGCCACCGTCGACGCTACGCTCTACGTTGCTGGGGAGTACACGGGAACTCCGAATGCCGCATGGTTTGGCGGCCTCGTCGCCGGGATCGCCACGCTCGTCTTTTTCCTCTTCGGCTATCCGCTCGTTACCGGGAGCATCAGCCGAGATCGAGAAACAGAGGTCGATGAACTGCTCGCGGCCTCTCCACTCTCGAACACGAGCTATCTCCTTGGAAAATGGCTCAGCAACGTCGCCGTGTTAACCGTTGCCACCACGATACTCGTAGTTGCGACAACCGTCTCGTTCCTCCTTCAGGGAACGGGCCCTCTGAACCTCGCCGGCCTCATCTCTCCGTTTCTCCTCATAACGATGCCAACGATGGCTGTCGTCGCTGCAGCAGCCGTCTGCTTCGAAACAATCGGGCCCCTCCGGGGTACGCTTGGCACGGTCGTTTACTTCGTGGCAGTCTTTGTCCTCGTCATCGCCAGTGTCCCACCGCACTCGCCACTTGACTTCACCGGGCTCGTTGCCCTCCGCGAGAGTATGGCATCATCGATCGCCGCCCAGTACCCCGGGTTCGAGGGGCCAGTCGGAAGTTTTGCGTACTCGACCGGACGAAGCAACGTTCAGACCTTCACCTGGAGTGGACTCGCCTGGAACTTGGACATATTCATCTCTCGACTTCCCGTGTTGGGAACCGCGGTAGCTCTGCTCGCCGTTGCTGGCGTCACGTTCGATCGATTTAGTGAGTCGGATGGTGGAACGCGTACCGATTCGAACGCTACAGGCGGGAGTGAGAACGTAGCTGTAGAGTCATCATCTGCGTCAGAAGGAATGCTTGGCACCGCTGATGATCTCTCGCTCGCATCAGTTACGACTGGCACGTTCTCGCTGCTTCCAGCGTTCCTCGGAGAACTTCGACTGTCACTTCGCGGCCGGGCGTGGTGGTGGTATCTCGGCTACGTCGCTGGGGTCGCCGCCACCGTGGTCGCCCCACTCAACACGGTTCGTTCACTGGTCGTGCCGATCTCACTCCTTCTCCTACTCCCTCTCTGGTCCCATCTTGGTACGCGAGAACGACGGTACCGAACTGAAGAGCTCGTCTTTGTCACGGGGGGCCCCGTTCGATTACTGGGGATCTCCTATCTCATCGGCGCAATGGCAGGCATCACACTCGTTCTGCCTGCACTACTTCGGTTCGTAACTACGAGTATGTGGTCAGCATTCGCCGGCTTATTCGTAGGTATCCTTTTTCTGCCAGCGGTAGGGGTCGCGCTCGGTGTCTGGACAGGACGTCCCCGAGTATTCGAACTGGGGTATCTGGTAGCGTGGTATATCGGCCCGATGAACAACGTTCGTCCGCTCGACTACGTCGGCGCACACCCGACTGGCCTCACGGTTCCGACGATCTATCTCGGACTTACTGGGCTCGCGTTAGGATTGGCAGTCGCTGGTCGGCGTCATCAGTGGGCCTAGGAGTGGTGTTTCACGAATGGTTCATCCTATTGTTCGTCCGTTATCGAGCTAGTCTGTACCCGGGTCTGCAGTAGTGCCTGGGATGCGTGGTTCAGGGGAAGACGGAGAGAGGTGCTTCCGACCGTAGTATGTAGCAAGCCCGGCTACAAGGAATATCGACAGTAGCTCCGGAGTATACTGGGCGACCTGTCCAACATCCCCGGCCGGCGCAACGAGTGGGGGAAGGTTCCCGAGCGAGTGAGCGAGCATCGGAAACAGGAGTCCGCCATTGGTGCTGTTAAATAACCACGCGTAGGTGATCGACTGGACAATGAGGGTGAACAGGTAGCTCGTCCAGAATCCAGAGGCGTCGTAGGCAGCAACGTCGATAAGATAGAACAAGGGGAGATGCCAGAGCGCCCAAGGAATCCCGATTCCGATTGCCGCACTTAGTGCCGTGTATCGTTCTTGAAGTCTCGGCTGGGCGAATCCGCGCCACCCAGACTCTTTGAGTGAGCCCGCGAGAAACAACACCACGAGGAATCCAACGATATAGTGCCACCACCGGGACGGCGCAATCTGGACGTGACCACCGTTGAGCAGGTGAACGACACTCACAGCAAGGGTGCCGTTAAGGACAAATGGTAAAACGACAGTTAAGACGTACCACCGAGGTTTGACTCGCCATTTCGTTACTTGGCCGAGATACGTCCGTAAATCTCCGTCACTTGCCTATGTCACAGTAGTTCCTGCGATCAGCGGTCCCCACGCTCGAACGACTCCCCGGACCAGGATTCCCGGAGAGGAGCCCACTGTCAGAAAGACGATGCCATCATACGCCCACGACCACCCGAACGCGATGAGGAAAAACGAGACGAGTTGGTGCTGTCGGATCGTTTCACGAAGACGGATCGATATGGCAATTCGTTCTACAGCGAGGCGTATGTCTTTGGGATAGGCGTTACAGACCGACAAACACTGAATCCCCCTTTACTGTTCTACCTCCCCGACCCAGAGATATGGAATTCAACTTCGATGGTCCATCGGGGACACTCCAGATCGCACTCGCGTTGCTCGTGGGACTCGGAGCTCTTGGGTACGGTGCCTACAGTTATTCAGCACAATCCGCGGCATTAGAGTCGACGGAGACGGTTGATGCCACTATCGTCTCCACCTCGATCGAACGAGTCAACGAGCGACGAGGACCGGACGATTACAGCCCACAAGCGACCTTCAACTACACCTACGAGGGAGAAACCCATACGTCCTCGAATATGTACCCTGGCGGCGTTTCGCACGAGTTCGGGACCAAAGAAGATGCCAGAGCGCAATTAGAGGGGTATGAGCCGGGAGCCACGGTGACGGCTTACGTGCCCTCAGATTCTCCTGGGAATGCATTCCTCAAGCACGAGAGCAGCAACAAGCCGCTTTACATCACCGGACTCGGTGCTGTCCTTGTGCTTGGCACGCTCGTCACCATCGTTCGAAACTGACCGCTCCGCAGTCCGTATAGAACAGAATCCAAGCTTCTGTCCCCACATTCCGAAGATCAAAACAGCTTCAATGGCTCTGTTGAAATCCTCAGTTGCTGATAGCTTGTCGGAGCCGTGCTGAATACAGAGCGCGTATCACTCACTCTGCACGCCTCCCGAAACGGTATGTTGACCAAGCCCCTGTTAACAGGTAGTTCGTTGCGTGCGAAGAAACACACGAGTCCTCTCGAGAATCTTAAACAGGTGTAGGGTTACACGGAAAGAAGCTGTGTGACCACGGTTTCAGCAGGTTCCAGCCAGAGGAGGGCATGCGCAAAGGCAGGGACCATTACGTTCCGGGTTCGCTCGTATGCGAGCCCAAGCAGGATGCCAGCAGTACCCGACGAAATGGCCCAGTAGAGAGCGCCGTTGAGGTCCATCCCCGAGGTGAGTAACACTTCCAGAAGCCCGAAAAACCCGTGTAGTACACCGAACACTACCGCACCAATGCCGATGATCACGACCGGAGAAAACTCCGTCCGGAGGCGTTCGTGAACAATCCCCCGAAACAAGAGCTCCTCTGCTGGTGCGTACAGCAAAAACAGGAGGACGAGTGCAGGAAGAATCAGTCCTGGACTGGCAAGGAGCGTCATTACCAGCGTGGGACCGGCGTGTGAAAACGGACTCGTCAATCCAACGGCGTTGAGGAGTGCCATCTCGCCCGGTTCGACGATGAGGTCCAGGATCGGTACGGCGACGATCCACCCGATGCCGCGGACCGACGGAACGTCGAACTGCCAGAACCGGTCGGCATCGTCTCGGTGCCACAGGTATGCACCCGCGAGCAGTCCGAATCCGATTTGACTACCACCGGTCGAAACCGTCGAGAATTGCTCTCCGAACCCCAATATTCCACTGAGTGCCCCCTCGATAGAAACACCCACATAGCCAGCAACGACACCGATTACTGGCACTAAGGCCACGACAACGAGTGCCCTGATCCGGTGCATGTCAAACGGAATAGACTGCCCACCGAGTACATTCATCGCCTAACACCACCTATCTCTACCCGTTTCACGAGATAGTTTGACTGACCGATGCGAGAAGAGCCACACCGTCCGAGGTGGCCCATCGAGACGGCAACCTGTGTTGTACTGCGCTGTCGTATCATTACCTGATTATGGTGCAGGCCAATGAAAGACCCGAGAGGGCTGTTTCTGGCCGAGAAAAAGTGTCCACCCACTAAATGGCCACTCTGTTTCAAGGGCTGTGTTGAATCACCATACAGCGGTGGAATTCACTGTTTCACAGCCCGCTTGATGTTATAGACGACACACATCAGCGCGATTTCTCGGAA
>NZ_JBNTJW010000021.1:0-20233 GCF_051195055.1 Halobellus sp. EA9
ACAGGTTCGCGGCTCGACGCTCCGAGACGAACGTCTTGACTGGGAACATCGTTCGTCGGGTGACGCGGTCGCGTCACTCTTGCCCGCTGTGACTTCCAGCTACTGCTGAGATCTGACCAACAATCGTTTACCCAAGAGCGTTGTTGGTTAGCAAGATGGAACCCACTGTGCTTCCCACCGTGCCGGAAGGTAGTGAACTCGCTCGCTGGGCCACGAGGGTTATCGACAAGAACCATCACACAGCAATATCGTGTACTTCGGATCCCCCGATGAACGCTACACTCTCCGGGCCGAGGTTGACGACCCAGTTCAGGGTTACCTGATCGAGCTCCACGGCGCCGGTCGAGATGACGATAGCCCACTCGGACGGATGATCGTCGATGACCGGGACCTCGCGCTCGACGTCGCTGCAGAGATGGCTGCCGCAGCCGATGCCTTAGATGCTCTCGCTGACCGTCCCCGACTCGGTCCGGAAACGTTCACCAGGAAGACATCGAGCAGTCCACGCTCGATATACCCGACGAGTGGGAGGAAGCAGTCGAAGAAGCCTTCGAGAAAGCCGATATCCGCTGCTCGAAGAGCACTCCCACGACGAAGACGATTGACGGACGCGACTACTACTATCTGCAGTGGCGAGAGGGCGGTAAAGTGAAGAGTCAGTATGTTGCCCCGTTATCACCGGCATAGAGGAACTAACAAGCGGGGGAAGTCTGGGAGTGTATCGGGTTATTAAGTAGCCAGTCAAAAGAAAACGCCTGTATGTCGAATCCATCACCTCCTAACGGGTATGACCGTTCATATTCTATCTCGGTCACCCCACCGCGTTGTCTGATCACAGTGGGCTTCGATCGAGATCAGTCTCATATCCCACGATTTCTCGTCAAACTTCACTACCGCACGCATTTTGATCCTGAACAGTGGCAGGAGATCGCCCGGATGGACCACAACGAGACAGCACCGCTCGGCCACGACGTCTATCAGCAAGGACTCCACGTCGATGTACGACGGAAATCAACAGGGCAGACAGTGAAATTGCATCCGACTCACGGAGGGCTACCCTCTAGCCGAGGAGCAGTGATTGACGGATGCAGAAAATATCTCGAAACGAATGCGAAGTATTTTATCGACGTCTACGAGGGGAACATCTCTCCTGGATCTCCACCCACGTGGCCAGATGGTGGTGAACCTTCATCGGAGCCACCTATGCTTATGACGACGGACACAGTAGACACCCATATGAGTCAAGAATCGTCCTCAGAGGAGCCCATCTCACCGGGCGAACTGCGGGAGATACTGGCCGAGGTGGAAGGAACAACGCCGGAGGCCATCGAACAGGGCGCAGAGGAGATCGAGATCGCGCCCCCGAGCGAAGCGGACGTCATCGAACAGTAGCTGGTTTTTTTCGCTGATGCTGGCACGTAGGGTGAGTCCCGCAGATTCTACACGCACTCGTATTCTGGGGCCATATGCCTCTGCCAGACGATGTCCAGAACACACTAACGCTACTCCAAGTCACCGGGCTGGTACTCCCAATCGTGTTCATCGCGCTCCGTCCGTTCGACGCGCCGGAATCAAGGCGGGAAGTACTGCGTGTGATCTTAACCAACACAGCGCTGGTAGTCACCGTGCTGTTGGTTAATTTTGGATGTCGATCACTCTGGATCCTAGTCCTCGGATACAACCAGTGCCGTAGCGCGTAAGTGACTGTTCTATGACACTCTCAAACAGTCGGAACTGAGTTACTCACCTCAACTCCTTTTCAAACTCTATTCTCCCATATCTGGAGGGTACATCGTCTCTACACTCATAACAAAAAATCGTATATTTATTCGAAGTCCAACCTATCTAAATTAGTTAAGTAATCAACATATATTTGTTATGAAACTATCTCATTCGTCTGAACAACACTATACCTCTTTATTGGACTTCGTTGAGCAGTGTCGTGACCTAGCTAAACAAGCGTTGGGGAAGCACGCGGGTGAGCCCGCCAGCGGCGGGTTCGCCCGCTGGGTCCACGTCGTTCTGCACTGCTTTCGGCTCGAAGAAGGCCACAGCTACCGTGAAACCCCGAATCGGCTGAAGTATATGGCCGAGATTCGTGACGCACTCGGTTTAGATCGGGACGATCTGCCGGACTACAGCACGATCTACAAATCGTTCGATCGGCTGAAAATGTGGGTGTGGCGGGCGCTGCTGCGCGTTTCTGCGCAGCAGCACCCGCAGTCTGGCCACGCCGCTCTCGACAGCACGTTCTTCGACCGTCGCCGTGCGTCGTCGTACTTCCGCCAGCGGTCGGGAAGCACCGTACAGACGCTGAAAGTGACGACATTAACTGATGTAGAGTCACTTGCGGTTCTCGACGTTCACATCACAGCAGGCTGTCTGCAACCTGCGCAGGTCAGGATGGGTTCGTCGGTGGGGACGGGCCCGCTCGGGTCCCTTGGGTGACGATCCCGGGATGGTCGAACTTCCGAGCGGCCGAGGCGGAGGCCGGACCGCTCGCGTCGAGCCCGATGCTCGGCGAGTTCATCATAGGGTATTATATCAGCGACCGTGATATTTGCTGGTCAAGGAACCATCGATGCCAAACTGGGTCACCGAGTTGGGTTTTCTCGCGCGCTCCGAAAACCGTCTGAGGCTCTTCCGAGCAGTAGCCGACAAACAACCGTGCGGGCGGCGCGAGCTACAGTCTGCGGTTGACGCGTCCAGAGTTACGCTGAGTCGGGCGCTTCGCGGGCTCGAATCGCACGGATGGATTCGTCGCGGGGTGACCGGCTACGAGACGACACCGCTCGGTGACGCCGTCCTCGATGATCTCGGTCGACTCAAAGGGACGATTCGCTTGAGCACCGAACTGCGGCCGGTCGTTGAGTACGTTCCGTTCGAGTGTTTCGACTTCGAAGTCGATCTGCTTGCGGATGCCGAAGTCGTCATTTCCACTCCGGATAACCCGCTCGCGCCTGTTGCACGTGCGGACGAACTAATGCGAGAGGCAGGCAGTGTCAGCGTTCTCGCGGAGACGGTTACGAACAGCACGCTCGACTCACAACGTGAAGCGGTCGAGGCGGGCCAAGAGGCTGAAATCGTGCTGAGTGAGCACCTGCTCGAGATGATAGCCGCGGACGACCGACTCGCCGAGGGTTTCCGCGCCCTCCTGCGGAGCGGTTCGGTCTCCGCGTTCCGTTACGATGGCGACGTTCCGCTTACTCTCGTCGTCTACGACGGAACGACCGTCGGATACGATATCGTCGACGACGAGGGGTTCCCGCGTGCGGCCATCATCAGTGATGATCCGATCGTCGTCGAACACGGAGAGGAGCTGGTCCGCAGGTACCGGACGGCGTCAAAGCCGCTCTCATCCGACCCCTTCGGGAACTGATCGACAAAAAGCGGCTGTTTTGTCCGCAACCGTTCGGGCCCTGAGCTCGTGTCAGTGAGTGATATAAAGTATTGGTAGATACCAATAGTTTCAATGATATTCCGGGCGTGGTTGTCGGCCGCGTCGGTCTCCGAGCACGGTGTCGGCCGTGTTAAGAGTGTGCTGTTGCGTATCCTCTCGCCGAGGAACGCGACGCGGGAGCGCGGGTCACGAGGGGTAACCACCCGGCGTCCAGGGGTCGGGGGGGGTACCGGGGATTCGCACGCGACACGGACGAGCGCCCGTGGTGTAGGCCGTCAGGTCCTCAGTATCTGTCTGGTCGTCGTCCTCGTACTCTCAACGGTCGCGCCGGCGGTCGCCGTCGAGCCGGCGGCCGCACAGACGGCGACCGTCGGAATCACGGGTGCCGTCGACCGCGCCGACGGCTCAGCAGCCGTCGGTGACAAGGTATTCGCCATCCGTGGAGGTAGCGTCGTCGCGAATTCCACGACCGACACAGCCGGGAACTACACGCTCGGAGGACTTGATCCGGCGACCGAGTATGACCGGGCGTATCTCCAGACGAACGGAACCACGAGGGGCATAACGGGGTACTTCCCGCGGGACGGGTCACCGGACCTGTTCGGGCTCGTCGCGGTGAACACCTCGCAGACGACCGACGCGGGCAGGACGTCTCTCCCGCCGGCGAACGTTTTGAACATCACGGTGGTTAACGAGAGCGGCGCACCCGTCCCGAACGCGCTGGTGGGGGTCGCGCACACGAACAACGATGGCCAGGTAGTGCAGAACAGCCAGCTCGGACCGCCGTTCACCACGAGAAGCGACGGCCGGGTCCATCCATCGCCGTCGGCGGCCGGAATCGAACTCGCCGGCAACGTTACGCTGCGAGTCTTCCCGCCGCACACGATCAGCTACGGCGGCGAGGTAGCGACCACTACCGGGATGTACGTCGAGCGGGAGTACTCGCGGACGGTGCAGATGGACCAGGATCGCGATGTCCGCATTACCCTCGCCGAGGTCGAGACGAGCAGCGGTGCCCTCGTGGTAAACGACACGTCACCCGCAGTGGGAACGCCGGTGAACATCTCGGTCGAGAACGTCACCGGTCCGGCGCCGTCGTTCTACAACTGGCGAGTTGACGGAGCGTTCAGGTCTGGCTCAGGCGCGTCGCTCATTGAGGCGTTCCAGACACCGGGGGCGTATCAGGTCGAGGTAACCGCCTACAGCAGGACCGAGAGGGTCCTGTTCACCGCCGCAACGACTGTCGAGGTCGAGAGTCCGGCAGACGGCACGCTCACGGCGACGCCGAACCCGGCGCGGACGAACCTCGACCGGGTTGCGTTCGGGCTCACGAACCTCTCGGGTGTCGGCGCGGGCGACTTCTACAGTTGGCAGTTCGGGGACGGAAATGGGACGACGACGACCCATCCGAACGCGAGTGTCGAGCACATCTACACTGAGCGGGGGAACTACACCGTCACCGTGACGGCGCGGAACGGGACGAGCGAGGCGTTCTTGCTCCGGAAGACGCTCGAACTCCGGGTGGACGAGGCGGCGAACGGAGCCCTTCGGGCGACGCCGGAGAACCCGACGCCCGGTGAGACGGTGACGCTCGATGTCCGGAACGTCTCGACGGCCCCCGGCGTTTCGGTCGGCCGGTACGACTGGGACGTCGACGGCGACGGGACGGTCGACACGAACACGACCGGGAACTCGACGACGCACGCTTACCCTGTGGCCGGAGAGTACACGCCACGCGTCGTCGTGCGGAACGCGACCGGGGCGACACTGTTCACCGACAGCACGAACGTCAGCGTTGCGGCTGAGGTGATAATCGACCCCGCCGACAGTTGGCCGCAGTTCGGCTACGACGACGCCAACACCGGGAGTAATCCCGCGACTCGAGGGCCGGCCGGCCCGGTCACCGAACGCTGGAACCGGAGCGCAATGGGGACGGAGATGTTCACCCCGACCGTGGCTGGCGACCGCGTGTATCTGACGAACAGTAACAGCGTGGTCGCGTACAACCGCACGAACGGAGCGGTCCTGTGGAGCACGTCGTTCACCGATTTCTCGGCCGAGCGTGACGACCTCACCTCGTCGGTGACGGTGGTCGGTGACCGCCTATACGTGGGCGGCTACCTCCGGAACGGAAGCGGCGTCTCGATGGACCGCGTCTACGTCCTCGACGCGGAAACGGGTACGAAAGCGTGGACCGCATCGCGGAATGTCCAGAACTGGGGTGGGTTCTTCGACGACGGCATCGACACGATGGCCCCGACCGTCGACAACGGGACGCTGTATATGCTGGGTGAGGCCGGCGACACGCTGTACGCAATCGACGCGAGGGGAAGCGCCCACCGCGAGCAGTGGAACCACTCATTCGCGGGTGAGGTCGTCTCGGCTCCGGCGGTCGCCAACGGACAGGTGTACGTCGCCACCGACGGTGGCCTGTTCAGTTTCGACGCGGACACAGGCGCGACCGACTGGTCGACGTCGCTCTCGAACTACGACGGCGGCGCACCGACCGTCGCCGGCGGGACCGTCTTCATCGCTGACGGCGGGCAGGCCGAGGCGTTCGACGCGACCGACGGGAGCGAGCAATGGTCGAAACCGGCGACGGCCGCGACTCGTCGTGGGTCGGTCACGGTCGTCGGCGACCTCGTCATCGTTCCGAGCGCGGACCGGTCGACCCCGGGTGTTGTCGCTCGCTACCGCGCGGACGGAACTGAGGCGTGGAACGTCTCCGCGGACGCACAGGTGTTCGGCGCGCCGGCCGTCGCGGGCGACCGTGCAAACGGGACCGGCCCACGCGTCTACTTCGGGTCGTTCAACGGGACTGTCTACGGCGTCGACGCGACGGACGGCTCGTCGCTGTGGACGTACTCGTTCGGCAAGGGGACGGGCGAACCGGTCTTCGCGCCGGTATCGGTCGTCGATGGCGTCGTCTACGTCCGGTCGGGGACGAACGGTGTCCTCAACCGGAGCCTGACCGCTATCGGCGAACCGGAGGCGCTCGCGTCGGTCGACGGCGACCTCGAGGCGGACCCGACGCTGGCCGACGCGGACGTCGAAGTGGTGAACTTCTCGGTCACGAACCGCACCGGCTCGGTCGACTCCTACGACTGGACGTTCGGCGACGGCGAGACGCGGACGACCGCGACGGCGAACACGTCACACGTCTACGGTGTCCCCGGAAACTACACGCCCGGCGTGACCGCTCGCGACCGGTTCGGGCGCGCGCTGTTCACTGCACAGGTGGGTGTGACGGTCGAGCCAGCGGCCTCGGGTCGTCTGCTTGTCGACCCGGAGACGGCCGACATCAACGTCACGCGCGTTGCCCTCCGAGTCGTCGACCTCGACCTCCCGGACGGCTACACCGAGGGCGACATCCGCTACGACTGGGCGTTCGGCGACGGCGGGACTGACTTCACGCGGTCGAACGGGACGAACCACACCTACCGCTCGCTCGGGGCGTTCACGCCGGACGTGACTGTCCGCGACGCATCGACGGAGGCGGCACTGTTCACGGCGACCAACACTACCCGTGTCGTCGACCGCGTGCCGCCGACGCTCGCAGCCAACGCACCCGCGACGGTGCCGACCGGCGTGGCGTTCAACGTCACCGCAAACGCGACAGATAACGACCGCGTGGCGAACTATACGTTTGCGACCGACGAGGGGCAGACGAACACGACGACGGTGAACCGAACGCAGTTGACGCTCGGGACGCCCGGCGACCACGTTGTGAGGGTCAGCACGGTCGACCCGAGTGGAAACGAGAACCGCACGAACCTGACCGTGACCGCGAGCGCGACCGTCGACCTGCAGACCGACATCACGGCACCCGCGGAACAGAACCTCGCCGAGGGGCCGGCCACGGCGAACGTGACCGTGTTGAACAACGGTACCAAGACCGCCGAGAACGTCTCGGTGCGGCTTCGCGCTCGAACACGGACGAGCTACTTCAGCACGAGGATCCGGACGTACGACCGCGATATCGGCACGCTCGTCGGCGGGGCGAACCGAACTGTCCAGGTCAACCTCACAGCGTGGTTCCGCGGGAACCTCAGCGCGGCGTACCCGACCGTCTCGCTCTACGCCGTCGCGGACCCCGAGGGCGTGGTCGACGAGAGCTTCGAGACGAACAACGTCTCCGAGGCGACCACCGACATCGGCGAGAGCGATCTTGACGTCGCGGTGTACGCACCGCGCCGGACCATCCCGAAGAAGGAGTCGACGGTGACGCTCTATCTCACGAATTACGGCTCCGCCGAGTCGCCGAACCACACGGTCGAACTGGACTTCGGTGACAGCTCGACGAACCAGACGCTGTCGGTGCCGCGGCTGAACCCCAACGAGCGCGTGGTCGTGACGCGGAATCACTCGTTTGTAGTCGGGTCGCACACGCTCACGGCCCGCATCACGGACGAGCCGCTGGCCCCGGACGGAAACGTCGACCGGGACTTCACCCGAACCAGCGCGTTCGAGATCGACGCACGGCTGTCCGGTCTCGACACGGTGCAGGAGGGCGAGACGTTCTACGTCCGTGCGCGGGGGCGAACCAACTACGGAACGTCCATTGCGGGTAACCTCTCGCTCCCCGACGGCCTCGAACTCGCTGCGGGTGAGCGCGCGGAGAAGACCACGAGTCGACAAACGACCTATCACAGCGTCCGGTGGGAGGTGACCGCGACCGAGAAGAACGCGACACCCTACGACATCGAGGTCGAGTTCGACGCCGAGGGGTCGGCCGCAAACGACACCGAGGACGTGCGCGTCGTCGAGCCCAAGATCCGGGTGAGCGACACGGCGGCAGTGAACTTCTCGGGGAATGGGAATGCCACCACAACCATCGACATCAGAAACGAGACGACCTACGACCACCGCATCGAGATTACCAGCCAACTCGGTGCACAGGGCCGGACGCTCGCGGGGCTGGACTATCTTATTGAGTACCCCTACGGCTGCGTCGAACAGGTGACATCCCCGATGCTGTCGGCGCTGAACACCGATCAGTACTACCGGTCGAACACGCCGCCGAACGGCTACAATGAGGGACGGGTCGACCGGGCTGTCGCCGGAGGCGTGGGCATTATGACCACCGGGGACAACGCACAGCACGCGAACGGCGCGTGGAGTATGTGGGGCAGCGACCCCGAGGGCGATGTCTACTACACCGTCTACGCGATGTACGGGGTCAGCGCCGTCCGGAACGACCCGGTCCAGGGCGCTCGGGGACAGGTCGCCACCGACATTCAACAGGTCGACTTCAACGAATCGGTGCTGTGGCTGGCCGACCAGCAGGCCGCAGACGGACGGATTCCGAATGACAAGTACTACTTCGAAGATGATAACGCGATGACAGGATTTACGCTCGTCGCGCTGGCACAGGCGGGGCCGTACAACGCGACGGCCCGGACTGCGGCCGACCAACTGCGTGCGGACGCGGCGGCGTACCTCGTCGCCCAGCAGGCGGCCGACGGCTCCTGGCAGGACGACGGCGAACCGAACGCGATGTCGACGGCGTTGGCCGTCTGGGGGCTGGAGGCATCGGGCGTGAACACGCCCGCCGTCGAGGACGCAATCGGCGCGGGCGTCAACTGGCTCGTCACCAACCAGGATCCGAACGGTGGCTGGTCCGAGACGCGTTCGAGTTCGTGGGCTGGCGACGGCGTGGACAGCGAGACGAGCGGTTACGCCCTCCAGGCGCTGAATGCCTCCGGGCTCCCGAACGGGAACTCGACTGTCCAAGACGGCGTTCGCTTCCTCGTTGGCGTCTACGACGACGAGGGGTCGTGGGGCTACACGCGCGCGACGGCGGCCGCCATCGACGCGCTCCTCGTCACCGACCAGGGCGGGTCGGCCGAACACGACGCGACGGTGACATTCGGCACGACCGCAGACGGAGTCTTGCTCACGAAGAACATCTCGATGGAGACCACCGACGGAGTTGAGACGGTCTCGCTCAGCGACACCGAGCGGCAGACGCTCCGCGGGGCGACCGGACCCATCACTGTCACGGTCGACACGGTGGGGACCGGCCCGCTCGTCGTGAGCGTCGAGAACGACCAACTCGTCTCGAAAGACGAGTACGCCGCAAACGGGGGGGTGGTGTAGATGCGACGCCTCCTCGCGGCTCTCCTCGCGGTCGCGCTCGTCACGTCAATGGGAAGCGTCCCCGTTGGAGCGGCACCGGCGTTCGGCGTCGAGGTTGACACGCCTGCGGCGTTCAGCGTCGGTGAGAACCGGATCACGGTGACCGTCAACAACACCGCGAGCAGCGACGACCTGTTCAGCCCGCTCGTCGAGGTCCCGCTCACGCCGGGGCTGTCAGCTCCGAGCGACCCCAATCCGGTCGTGGTTTCGAGCGGCGAGTCACGAACCTACGCGGTTCAGAACAGTAGCTACACCGACGGCGATTCGCTGTTCGTCTACGGCGAGTCGGTCCCCGCGGGCGAAACGCGGACGTACGCGTTCACGCTCACCGTCGAGCGGGCAGGTGACCACACCATCGAGGCCGATGTCCGACCGCTGTACAACGAGGCGAACAACGTCCGTGCGTCGACGACGGCGACGGCGCTCGACGTCGGGACGCTGAACGTCGCTGTGCTCGACGAGAACGACTCCCCGCTCGCGGGCGCGACTGTCTCCATCAACGACACCTCACGGTCGGGCGGTGAGATCAGCGAGACGCTCGTCGAGGGGAGCTACGATGTCTCCGCGACGGTCGGCGGGAGTGCGACCCCGACGGAGACGGTGACGATCTCGCCGAACGGGGTGACGAACGTCACGTTCGTGCGTCCCTCGGGTGATGTCACGGTCGTCAGCTCAACTGGCGAACGTGCGACCGTCGAGAACGGGAGCACGCTCCAGCGCACGACAGTCGCCGGGAACGCCACCACGGCGACGCGGTTCGAGGTCTCCGCGGTTGTCGATGTCCCCGACGGATCGGCCGTCGTGAGCGTCGCTGACCCGGACGGGATACCGTCGGGCTACACGGCCGTGTCGGCGACCGTCGACGGCTCCGACATCACAGTCACGCGGGACGACAACCGGACGCGCGTCTCGATCGACTCGGCCGGCCTCCGGACAGTGACCGTCGAGTACGTCGGATACGGCGTCGGTGACGTGACCCGTGAGGGGACCGTCGACGCGGACGACACAGCACGAATCGCCGCGGCGGTCGCCGACGGGCAGGGAGTCGCCGC
This sequence comes from Halobellus sp. EA9, assembly GCF_051195055.1. NCBI lineage: Archaea > Methanobacteriati > Methanobacteriota > Halobacteria > Halobacteriales > Haloferacaceae > Halobellus > Halobellus sp. EA9. The sequence goes on from NZ_JBNTJW010000021.1 coordinate 10,591, forward strand.
CCTCCCTTACGGCGACGTCGACGGCGACGGCTCGCTGACAGCCATCGACGCGATGTACGTCGCACAGTACACGGCCGGAAACAGAACCGCGGACTACGGGAGGCCCTGAGATGCTTCGAACGCTTGTCCTCGTGGTCGTCCTTACGCTGCTGAGTGCCCCACTCGGGGGGACCCTGGTGACGGCGGCGAGTGAGACCACCGTCGCCGTGACCGACCCCGGGACCGTCACCGTGGGAACCACTGCGACCGCGACGCTCACAGCGACCGGTGTCGACGGGCCGGGCGTCGGGGCCTTTACAATTGAGGTGCGGTACGACGCCGCCACCGTCTCGGTGAGCGCGGCGGGTACGAGCGGGTTCGCCGTCGAGACATCAACGCCGTCGGCGGGGGTTCTACGGATCGTGGGCTACATGGACGCCAGGACCGGACCTATCGGCGACGTGTCGCTCGCGTCGCTGTCGATCACCGGCGAACAGCCGGGCGACACCGACATCCGTGTGGCGGTGGAGACGTTTGCGGACGCCAACGGCGACGATATCGGCTATCTGACCGAGCCCACAGTGCTGTCGGTCGGCGGCGGCGGAAGCAGTAGTGAAAGCAACAGTAGGAGCAGTGGCGGGAGCGGAAACGTCGCCCCGCCCGTCGATACCGCCTCCGTCCGAACCAGTCTCGTCGACGGGCGCGTCGCGGTCGACATCAGTGACGCACGGCCTGGAGAAGCCGTCACGGTCTCCTTACCGGAGCCTGTCGGGAACGGCGATGTCGGTCTCTCGGAGTTGCGGGTAACACTCTCGGGCGGCGGGGCCGGGTCGCTGTCGGTCGCGTCGCCGTCCAAGACGCCACCCGAGGCGTCATCGCTCGACGTCGACGGCGGGGCGCTGTCGTACTTCGACGTGGCGCACGACTTCGACGACTCACTGCTCGGAGGCGTCGACTTCTCGCTGACCGTCTCAAAGACACGGCTCGACGCCCGCGGACTCACGCCGACCGACCTTCGGTTGTACCGCTACCACGACGGGACATGGCAGGCGCTACCGACCCGTGTGGTGGGCGAGACGGGGACGGACATCGAACTGGTTGCGACCTCACCTGGTCTCTCGGTGTTCGCGCTCGCGGCCGGCCCGTCGGCGGCGTCTCTCGGCGTCACTGGTGTCTCAGTCGGGGCGAGTGAGGTGTCTCCGGGCGAGTCTGTCACAGTCGTCGCGACGGTCGAGAACGTCGGCGGACAGAGCGGGATGTTGGCGGTCGACCTCCGGGTCGATGGTGAGCAACGTATAAATCGGTCGGTTCAACTCGGTGCGGGCGAGTCGAGGACGGTCGAGTTCGTCGTGGTGTTCGACGAACCGGGGAGATACGACATCGCCGTTGCGGGTGTCGCGGGCGAATCGGTTTCGGTCTCCGAACCGCCGGGGTCGGCTACCCCTTCGAGTGACGGGGCTGTGACAACCTCCCCGGGGGCTTCACCGGGGACGTTCCCGAACACCAGCGTCCTCGGCACCCTCGTTGTAATCGTCGGAGCCGTCCTGCTGGCGGTGTGGGTCGCTCAGCGGCGCGGGGACGGGCAGAACTAGAACTGCGACGTACGGCGATCGAGCAGACTCAGGCCCGCGAAAGCGTCTCCAGCACGCGGAGCGAGAGATCTTCGGCGGTGACTTCGCCGCGTTCGTATGCCTCGAACCAGGCTGCTTCGGCGTTCCAGTAAGCGATAGGCGCGTCGCTTCCCCGACGGATGACGGTCGCGTCCAGTCGCTCGGTCGTCCAGCCGGCACGCACCTGACGGAAGTACAGCCCTGATAGCGTGCCGATCTCGGATCCGAGCGCGTCGTATTCGGCCTGGGTGGTCTCATACGATAGCGACAGCACCTCGCGGGCCGGGCCGAGGCGTAAGTCCTGGATGACCACGCCGGTCGACGCGACGGAATCACCGAACGCAGAGAGGAACTCGCGGTGGGCCGTCGCTGCCGTCTGCGGCCGGTCGTCGGGAGTCGCGGCAGGTGTCGAGTCGGTCGTCCGGCCGACGCCCTCCCTGTCGGCGGGGTCGTCGGCCGCCGAACAGCCGGCGAATGTGACGGTCAGGCCGATTAGTGTGGTGCGCCGCGAATACATACCTGATCGACGAGCGGACCCCTCAAAGTTCTTTCTTGGACCTGTCATCGACCCACGGCTAAAGTACGTGATCGAGCCCCCACGTAGATGGAAAGCGCCACGTGTAGAGTCTACGCTGGGAACACCGAACGTTCTACCAGTCGAACTGCGTACTGACAAAGAGGAGCAAAGCGAACTCTCACCACTGGTCTTCGACTTCCTGATCCAGAACATCCACAAGCCCGATTGCCAATGAACAGAGAAATTCTCAAAGAGGCGTTAGAAGCAGAGGCGACTGAACAGATCGAGTGCCCGATTTGCGGTGATGAGATTCCAGCTTTCGAGCTGGCCACCGACCACGCGCATTCTCGGGAACTTCTTCGACTCGTGTTGCATCTCGCAGAGGCTGTCCCCGATGACCGGCTGGCATCAATAGATGCTCAACACGCCGCCAGTTCAGCCTCGATGGCTGATGACTACTACGGTGAAGGCTCTGGTGAGGTCCGGGAGACAATCATTCGATTCGATCCTGAAGGAGTAACCCCTCCGACAATGCCTGAACGCCTTCGCGCCCACGAGGAAGGTGCGAGTATCGATGAGATCGACGCACTCCCGGAGCGGCGGGTGTTCGGCGTAGGCAACGAAGAGGACTACGAGCGAATCTCTGAAGCGGCTTGGGCAGTGGCGAACGCGTTCGTTGGTAGTTCACTCCACGCCGGACACGAACTCGTTGCCTGCCCGGAATGCGGGTACGAAGGTAGCGTCGATCAGGCAGTCTTCCCGGAGGGTACAGATCACCACTCGGATGCCGAAAAAGAGGAGGAGTAACGATGGGACTGTTCGATAGGATCACGTTCGAAGAAGGTCTTGATGTAGAGTTTCCGGACATCGGTGCTAACCCGTTCGAGGTCACCTGGCAGACGAAGTCCATCGCTCGTCACGAGCCGATGATGGAGAACTACAAGGTCACGTCCAACGGGCGTCTGTTCAAGGAAGAGGCCGAGTATGAGCACGTTCCTGAGGAAGAGCGGCCTGGATACGACGAAGAGATTGGCGGGTTTGAAAATGAGGTCGAACGGGGGCGAGGAAGCAGAAAGAAGATCCACAGGGGTTGGTCAGATACAGAGTATCACGGGATATTCGAATTCCACCGAACCATCGATGGCGACTACGTTAGCCTCGATGCGAAGTTCACTGACGGCCAGCTGGTAGAGATCACACCCAACGACTGATACGATTTCGAAAGAAAAGACGAGTCAAAATTATGAAAATCCAAGATGACTTCTCGATCTCGGTCGAGGGGTATCACGTCAGAATTGATGTCGAAGTCACGCGATCAATGGTTCCCACCCAAAGTGGCCGACCACGGTGGAAGCTCCATTACGATGAATTGGGCAAAGGAGCCGTTGACGTGATGGAAACGGTACGGGAGGAACTGGAGGAACTTGACGAAGAAGATCATCTCCCAGTAGGAACCGCTGGATTTGCTGTCGGAGACCTCTTTCTGGAGCACGATCAAGACGACGGGCTCCGAGTGAAAACCGACGACGAAGAACTGCTCGGAGAACTGTCTGAAGAGCAACTGCGGGGACTCCTCGAAGATGACGTGTGACGACGGTGAGGACGGCGACGAAAACGAAGAGCGGCCTGAGGTACCTGAGGGTGTCCTTCGCGGGATTGAGGACCTCGCCGAGGGCAACACAGCGAGCAAAGAGGAACTTGAGGAGGTATGCGACATTGATGAGGCCGACCATCCAGATCCAGAACTCGTAGAACAGGCTGAAAGGGTACTCAGTTTGGTTCGGGCCACGATGTACCCTGTCGCCCACGGTGAAGCATACCGCCTCCAAGAGATGCTTGAGGAACGGCAGAGTGAGGGCTCGGAAGATGAGTGATGAGGACGCAGAGAAACGCACAATCGAACGAGACTGTATGGAGTGCGGCAAGACAATCGAAATCACAGTCTACGAGGACGACACATACGAGGGAGGCCACTACTTCGGCGAATTTACTGTCCCTGATGAAGACAGCGACGGAGAATACGAAAAGAAAGGCGAATGGGAAGGTCACGACGTGGTGAAATGGACTGGTGACGAGAAATCGTATGAATATTGGGAGTGCGACGACTGCTATTGTTCTCCAGACCAATAGATTTATGCCATTGGCCTATGTACCAATGGGTGAGGATGGCCTCACTGACCGACGACGACCTCGGTGGCGTGAGCGAGGGGCGAAAGTACCCTGACGGGACCGTCGTCCGCGTGTTTTGCATACGGACAGACCGTGACGCGTACCCGTCTGGGTGGGCCTACAAGCTCCACTACGGCGCGACGGAGCCGGACCCGCCCCGCACGCTTGACGATGGGACGATTCGTCGGTACGACAACTCGCACGAGGACACCAAAGGGCACGAACTACACGTCGCACTAGACCCCGACCCAGACAGGATCACGTTCCCCGGGATGGTCGAACTCTGGGAACGGTTCTGGAGCGAGATCCCAAAATCCGAGTTCGAGGTCAAGTGAGGCCATCACACCACGGTGATACCTATGAACAATACCACGCCGCCGCTGCACCCGATGGAGCGCGAACAGCTTCGGGCCGAATCAACCCTCGTCGTGACCGTGAAGTCGTCCAGTGAGTTCCACGACGACGTCACCGACGGGATCGAGGCGCTCGAACAGGGGGACACGGTGGATTCCACGCCGATGCTCTCGTTCACCAGCTACGATGATCTGATGGAGACGCTGACGCCACGCGTCCTCGATCTCATCGAAGCCATCCGCCAGGAAGAACCAGCCAGCATCAACGAAACCGCACGGGTCGTTGGCCGAGACGTGAAGAACGTCCACGAGGAACTCAGTCGGCTCGCCCAGCTGGGCATCATCTTCTTCGAGGAAGACGGCCAGAGTAAGCGCCCGGTCGTCTGGTTCGACGAACTCTTGATCAACCTCCCGTTCGATCCAGAGGCTGGCGACACGGCGGCTGCCGCGCCGTAAACACGGCGCTTTTTCAAATTCGGTTGAAAGGTAGTAGATATGACCTACGGCGACGATGAGAGGCTCCCTATCGCTGACCCATCCGACCTCGGAATTGACGTTATACGCGGAGCAGGCGCAATACCACGACCTTCAGGCCGTGGATACGCGCCGTCAATTAGTGATACATTCCACCGACAAATTACATAGCCGAGTTTCCAACCATACGTTCAAGTGCTAAGAACCGCTATACGTGGGCAGGGTCAGGTCGGAACGGAGCGGATTCCGAACGACCTTCGGAGGCGGCCTGTCCGCCCACGTAACGAGGCAGTATCCGAAACGCCGACGCAGTGAACGCGAATCCTCGAAGGGTTCGTCGTGTGTTTGTCGGTCGAGCCAGCCTGAAGATACCTCCGAGTCTGGCGACGTGTCAGCGGCTCCCTGCTGGCAAAAACAACAGATGAGAGCCAACGACACTGAGGATAGGAGTAACGGCGGCTTGGCACCGCCAGTCAGCCACCGACCACGACGGCAGGGTTAGACGGGTTCCCGCAAAGTGGCGGCGTCCGTGGTTGCAGACCTGAAACTCCCACCGCTCGGGATTCCTCCGCCTTCAGGCGGAGGAGGATGTCAATGGCGGTATCTATGACGAACTTCACGATGGCCAACCCACCACAATCGACGATTGGAAGGCCCGTGACGTAGAGAATTCGCCTGTCGCGTGGATGAACCAGTTTCTGAATGGCGGGCCACTGGAGGACTTCGACCGCTTCATCCTCACCGCCGGACTTGACCCCGCCAGCGAAGACGGCGACCCGTACGCCGACGATCACCGCAGTATCGACTTCTCGCCGGTCGTCTGGTCGCTTCTTCTCAAAGAGGCCCGCAACCTCCCGAGCGACGAGAAACTGGAGTTCTACCTCAAAGGCCGAGAGGACGTCGCGCAGATGGCGGGGTTCGACAGTGTAGACGACGTACCGCGAAACTCGACGTTCTGGCGGGCGTACGCTGACACCGACAGCAACGACCCGCGGCTCGACGACGAGGCGATGGAGGCGCTCAAGACGGAAGCGCGGAAGCTGGTCAACCACGCCAAGTGGGCTGGCTTCGAGCTCCCCGACGGGGCTGAAGAACACCTTTTCGAGTTCGGCAAGCAGGACTACATAGAGACCGCCGAGGACATCGCCCACGACCTGCTCGAAAAGACCGTCCCGCACATCGCCTTCGGGCGTGATCCGTCCCGAACTACCTACACGCTCCCGTCCATCGTCAGTTTCCTCGCACACCTCGCGCTGGAGGGCGCGTTCCCCGAGAACGGCTCGGACACCTTCACGCATATGAACATCTATGAGTCCGGCGGCACCGGCGCGGACAACCTCTACCACTACATCCGAAAGCGAACGGCGGAAGACTGGTTCGACCGGTTCCTCCGAGCGAACGCCGAACTCCTCGAAGAGGCGCGCTCGATGGGACATTTCGAGAACGCCAGCGAGGTCGGCCTCGACACCACCGGTATCCCGTGGTTCGGGGAAACGTCGAACAACTTCGTGGACGGAACGAAGCCCTCGCGCAATTACGCGCACTCATTTCATTTCACGACCATCGGCGTCGTCGGCGACGAAGCCAGCCTGAGTCTCGCCGCTCACCACCTGAAGAACCGTACCGACCAGGACCGTATCCTGCGGGCGATTCTCCAGCGCGTGAAGGGGCTTCACTACTTCTCCGACGACCAGCTGGACGTGGACATCGAACGCGCGTATCTCGACAAGGGCTTCTACGGCGGGATGCACGTCACGGCGCTCCGGGAGACCGAGACCGAGTTCCTCATCAAATCCCGGAAGGTCGAGCCCGTGAAGGACGTGATCGACGGCCTCGAAGAGTGGGACGTGGACTGGGGCATCATGCAGGACTACGAGATCGGCGACCTCAAGCAGGGCACCAACATCTTCATTCGGCCCTCGGAGAAGCGAGCGCCAAGCTACGACGAGAACACCGACGAAGAGGACAAGAAGTACGGTCGCTGGGTGGCGTTCGTGACCGACATCGACCCAATCACTGCCGACCGGGAAAAGCTTGCACGACAGTTCCGGAATCGCTGGGGTGTGGAGACCCAGTACCGGCAATTCAAGCACAACTTCTACGCCCCGACGAAGTCACCGAACGGGCGCGTCTGGGCGTTCCACTTCAACCTCGCACAGTTGTTCTACAACATCTGGGTGGTCGTGAACCTGGAGCTTCGTGACCGGTACGGGCTCGCCGAGCGGCGGCCCGTCACCGCGGACGACGTGCTCCACGCGATCCGGGACGAAGCCTTCGAACTGGACGACCTACCAGAATAGTTACACCGGTTAATGTAGATTCACGACGAAAGTCTGGAAACCGCAGGATGCCGAGTGGCCCGGGTTTATCTCGCTGGTTCTCATGCAATTATCGAGCCCAATTCGGAGGTACTGTTAGTCAATATAGTCGGTAAGTGCTGGAAAAACGTCCGAACAGACGAGGCAACCATCGAGATCGTGGACGAGGTCACAATCACTGGTGACCGGAGCCGACTCCAGCACGTCTTCGAGAACCTCTTTCGGAACGCACTCGAACACGGCGGGCCAGCCGTGACCGTTCGCGTCGGCCAAATCGACGACAGCGGATTTTACGTCGAAGATACCGGCCCGGGGATCTCCAAAGAGCCCGTGAGGAGGTATTTGATGCCGGACACACTTCGGCAAGCGGCGGGACGGGGTTTGGGTTGACGATCGTCAAACGGATCGCCGAGGCCCACGGCTGGCAGGTTGCGGTCATCGATGGGACTGACGGTGGAGCCCGGTTTGAGTTCACCGACGTTGATCTTGATCAGTAAGCGATACGCGCCTTCTATCTTGCACAGGGACTATCGACGTATCCATTCTCTGTCAGAATCACCGTGACCGATAGAGAGAGTGGATATAGCAGGTGGCTGTTGTTTATTATATCTCGTTAGTGACCAAATAACTGTTGGGTAGGTGTGCGAACAGACCGGAACCGTCCACACGGACTGATTCTCGAAGGTGCGCGTGCTGACCTCGATGATTGGTCAATCTATCAACAAACCAGCCGAGACCAAGCCAAAGCACGGTCAATACGTATCGTAGCTTAGCAACCACACCCACAGTCCGCTTCGTCGCTCTCCGACCCTTCGAAAAAGTCCCGGACGTTCGACGAAAGCTGATAAGCTTGGCTCTCGCGTGATTCACTAGACTGCATTCCATTCGGTGCAATAGCTTGCACTAGCGACTCGACAAGGAGTCCGACAGGCGCTGTCGAGTATTCTTCACCACGGTACTGCCAGAGACGACAATCAACGTCACCCTCACACTCACAGAGGTCTCCACACGATTCGCAGGTGTTTTCAATATAGTCGGGCTGGATATCCCGTCCATTGACACGGATCGTCGGTGACACGGCAAGTTGGGTCGCTTCGGCGGCCTCCAGCGTCGAGACGTGGATGTCTCTGACGGTTATGCTGACATCCAACGAATCGAGAACCGGTTCAATCCGCTCAAGCGCTGCTTCGAGTGCATCTTCAGTCCCCATACATCGGTCGCAGGATTCGTTGTCCAGATAGAGGAAATCGACATTAACCGTCCGTCGTGTATACTCTTCGGCTGCGGGGTGAATAATCGATACCGTCTTGCTGTCTGTGGAATCGGCCATCGCATCTCATCATATGGATTGCTGGCTCTTATACTGATCAGTAATTAGACATAAACGTACTTAGCGTATTGAAACCGCCTGGAGTGAGGGGAGATACCGAACGTATATTTCGCTATAGCGGCTGATACTACAGTAATGAGCGAGCAGTGGCAGGCAAAATGGCACGGGTTACAGGACATTCTCGGGCCGAAGTGGACTCTGCACATCCTTCGTCTCCTGTCAGAAGGGCCCCGGGGGTTCAACGGTATTCAGCGCGAGCTCGATGGCTTGACCGCACCGATGCTCTCTCAGCGGCTCAAAGAGCTTCGATGTCACGGTCTTGTTGAGCGGATCGTAGCAGATACGACCCCTCCGACGACGACGTACTCACTGACCGAGCAGGGAACTGAAATTGCTACTCAGCTTCGAGAATTGGAACCGCTTGTTGAGTTACACGATTATGAAGATGGCTCCGAAACGAATGGCTGTTCACCCACCTCTCAGGAGTGTCGTGACGAGGCACTCACAACCGGATGCGTAACGGCTGTTGATCAATGTTGAATCCGACGTAAGATGCGTCTCTTTCCAGTGACTGATGCTCCTCAGCGGTAGATCGTTCCACTGTACTGAGCGATCCCTCGCCAGCGATTTCGGCGGTACTGACGTGACCGATATGCGCCTTCTATCTTGCACAGGGACTATCGACGTGTCCATTCTCTGTCAGAATCACCGTGACCGATAGAAAGGGAGGATGCAGCAGAGTGATCGCCGACCAGTACAAATTCGGGGACGGATAATAAAATGACAATATGAATCTTCGTGGATATTTTGAGACCCCAATTTGAACCGATAGCTATGGATGATGCCGCCCTCATCAGAAAGACGATCCGCAACTGTACCGCCGTGCTTGTGGC
>NZ_JBNTJW010000022.1:0-16483 GCF_051195055.1 Halobellus sp. EA9
TTGCACGAGTTTCTCTCTGATGAGTTCCAAGCCCGTCACGAGGAGCAGGCTGGAGCGAAGCTCCACCTGCTCCACAATGCCACCGACGAGACGATTGAACGGATCGACGTGACTGACGAGAAAACGCACGACAGCACGTTGTTCAAAACGGGTTCGTGGCTGCAAGGACGGCTGGTTTTGCTCGATCTGGCGTACTTCAAGTACCGCCGCTTCGCGTTGATCGACGAGAACGACGGCTACTTCGTGAGTCGGCTGAAAGAGAGCGCGAACCCGGTGATAACGGCAGAATTACGGGAATGGCGCGGCCGCGCCATTCCCTTGGAGGGCAAGCAGATCCAAGACGTGGTCGAGGATCTCTCGCGGAAGTACATCGACGTAGAAGTCGAGGCGGAGTTCAAGCGAGGCCAGTACGAAGGGACGCGCTCGCTGGACACGAAGCGGTTCCGCGTCGTCGGCGTCCGCGACGAGGACGCCGACGACTATCATCTGTACATCACAAACCTGCCGCGAGACGAGTTTCTCCCGGCAGATCTAGCAACGCTGTATCGGTGTCGATGGGAGGTAGAAACACTGTTTCGTGAACTGAAGACGCAGTATGAGTTGGACGAGTTCAACACAAGCGACCCGGATGTCGTGAAAATTCTGCTGTATGCGGCGTTGCTGTCACTGCTGGTGAGTCGTGAGCTGTTGGATCTGGTCACCGAGCAGGCTGACGACGAGATCGTGTTTCCGCCGGAACGCTGGGCGGCGACCTTCCGGTCGCACGCCCAGCTCATCCTCCACGAACTCGGAGGGTACCTCGGCTACTCGCCACCGCCGTTGCTGGAGCGGCTGATTGAGGACGCTCAGAAGATCCACCAACAACGACCAATCTTACAAGAAACGCTCGCTACCTATACACAACCGAGGTGTGAGTCTTAGCTAAAGACGAATGGTCCGCCATATTTTCCGTCTCTATTTAGAGATAAAATCGATGCCGCAGGTTGCTGCTGAATTGAACCGGCAGGGAGTAGCGGCTGAGAACGGTGAGGAGTGGTGCCGACAGTCGGTGAAGACAATTCTGAGTAATGACCTGTACGTTGGAGACTACGAGGTGGCGGGGTATGGGGAATCTGTCTCAGAATATCGACTTATGAGCGACGAGTTATTTGAGGCTGTTGAGGATATACGATATCGGTTCCGGGATTCACAGAGCGAGATGAGCGCCGGTCGAAAGCAGTCGAAGGCTGATAGAATTCTATCATCGTATAAATCTGGATTCGAACAGCGGGGTGACGATGACTTCTAACTGCGGCTTCTGTGGGGGGAATCTCACCGAAAGAGGACCTCAATCGGTTCCTGTCTGCGAAGACTGCGGACGCCTCGACACTGCGGAAGAAGAGTCAGAGGAAGTGGCAGCAGCTGAGCAGCCAACAAACAGCGATAGCTCCCAGCGGGAGCCGATAGGCTGGGTGGAGACCGTAGATGTGAAGGACTCCAGTGACGAGTTGCTCGTTGAGCTTCTTTCCTCGCTTGATCAGGCGGGCGACGATCTCGCTGCTAATCCCGACGAACGAGTGTACGCCGCGGAGTTGGCGACAGACGCCTGGGAGAACCGACTCACGGCCGGCCGTAGTGTTGAAGCGACCGTTGGAACGTGTCTATATATCGCGTTCCGTGTATGTGATAAGCCGCGCCCGATTGGAGTCGTCGCTGATATTGTTGACACGACGACGAGTGAAATCACGTCACTACGACAGAACATTGTTTCTGATCAGGACGTGACCCTCACTGCACCTCAGCCTTCCAACTACGTTCCATATTTATCCGCTGATCTCCAGCTACCGACGACGGTGTCTGACCGCGCACAGGACATGCTGGACGGGGTACGTTTAGCTGGCGACCCCGCTGGTATCGCGGCTGGAGCGCTGTATCTGACCGCCCAGGACTCGGACAATCCTGTAACGATGAAGGAGGCGGCGCAGGCTACGCGCCTCACCAAGGAGACAATCTGGCAGCGTGTTGACGACCTGCGGAATCAGTAGTCGTCGAATGTTTCTTGCGACCTTCCATCCCCGTCATCGTCATCGTTGTCGCCGTCGTCTTGCTCGTCAGTATCGCTATCGGACTCTTCGGCGGTGTCAACGTCGTCGTCCTCCTCGTCGGCTTGGGGAGAATCAGTTTTCCCATCCCATTTGAATGCGAATCGCGGGTTCTCCATGGCCCGCTTGATCTTGCTGGGTGATACGTCTGACCCCATGGTCTTCCCGCAGTTCTCGCACTTGTAGAGGTACTTCCAGAAGCCGCCGTCACGTCGCTCTACCGTGAATCGCTCCGTTCCGGGGCAGTAGGGACACCGGAGCGGGAGAGTCTGGTGAATCTCCTCAAATTCTGCCTGCTTGAGGAGGGGGCCTTCGTAACCGCACTCTTCGTTCGTGCACTTGTACTTTCGCACGGTAGTCCCCCACCGTTGGGTCGTACCATTCGGCTTGAGATCACTGCCGCACTTTCGGCACTGAACTCCAACGCTGTCAAGGATGCTGAGGATGAATTGGACCCCGAATCGATTCGCTACTCGATCAATCTGTTCGGGGACATTTCTAGTGTCTGATGACGACGACGAGTTCTCTTCCCGGATTTCCTGGACTTCTTCGAATGTTTCATCGTCGATGACCCGGAGTTTTTCTTCTCGGGCGACGACGGTGTCCTTAAGTGTTAGATTTCCTATTATGATTTGGTTCTGGAGGATGTTACTTATTTGCGCCTCGGTCACATCTTCATCGTATCGGTCGTTGATCTCCCCCTCAACATCCTCCATGTCTTCGTAATCGAGGTAGTGTTCGACGATGGCTCGAATGACCTCTTCACCTTTGTCGGTTAGGCGGATCTCCTTGTCGTCATTCGTTTCGTATCCGTATGGTGGGTCACCGAACGGCCATTTACCTGCCTCAAGGTCTTTTAGTTGCCCTTCGCGGCCGTTTTCGATGATGCGCTGATACCATTCCCGCGCGAAGACGACGCGTCGAGCCAACATCTCGAAGTCGTAGAGGTCGTCCCATTCGAAGTATCCGTGCGTGTGTGCGTACAGGGTGACCCCTGCTTTTCTGAGCCGATCCAGATAGCGGATGGTCTCCCATGGACTCGCGCGGGTCAACCGGTCGAGCTTCCAGACGCCGAGGACATCGAACTTATCTTCCTCCGCGAGTTCTGCGATTTCTTCCAACGAGTCCCGGTCCATTGAGGCGGCCGACTCCGTCAGATCGTATGTCCTCACAATTTCACCGTCCGTCTTTTCGACCTCATCTTTGAGGTTTTCGAGCTGCTTCTCGGTGCTCGTGTTATCGGCCTGTGAGGAGCTGCTAACTCGACCTTGGAGCACCCACCTGAGGCCGTGCATTTCCTCAGACCGCCGCATGCTTAGCACCTCCTTTGAACAGCGGGCGGGCGCCCGAGGTTCTGGCCGTTATAAAACGGGCAGAAGTGGGACGGTCTGCGTTATACAGGGCACTTATAGTGCCCCCGGACTGCTCAGGGATACCTGTCGTACTGTGTCAACGGACGCGTTATCGGAACCACCCCGGGAGCCAGGAGGACGATTCGAGGTCGGTCTCGACCCAGTTTCGGAAGTGCTCCGGGTTCTTGATGATGATGCGGCGGCCGACTTTCTCCGGTTTGCACTTGGGGTCAAGCGTTTTCCGGAAGCTGTAGACTTCGCTCGACTCGGCGTCGAACTCGGCGATGAGCTGGTCGTTCTGCTCTTCGAACTCGACGTCGCCGCGCTCGATCGCATTGTTCCACTTCCGCTTTCCGACATTGTACTCTCGGCTCGCGGGTTTCCGCGGGAAATACTCCGGGACAGGACGGTCCGCGTCATCGTAGATATCCAGCATGATCTCTCGAACGTGCTTGACTGTCCCGTCGCCGTCCGCGTACCGTTCCGATTCGAGAAGACGACGAGAGACGAACCGGAAGATGGGGTTGTGCTGGGTCAGGATGCTCTCCAGGTCTTCCTTGGCGTCGTAGTAATTCTCCTCCTCGGAGTTGCTCGGGAACACGACGTCAAAGTGAAGCATACGTGCCCGGTTTCGGAACCAGTCCTTCGGGCGGGTGTCGTTGCTCGTCAGGATGATCGTCGGGTATGAGATGTCCTGGGACGGCTGCCAGTCTTTCCAGAAGTTCCGGAACGCGCTGATCTGTCTGATCTTGTCTTTCTCGATGTCGTTGACGATGAATGGGAACGGCGTGTTGATCTCGCGGAGCTGACGGATATCCTTCGTGCCGATCTGGTCGGCGTCCGCGCCGGCGTCGGTGACGAGGCCGTCCGTGATGAGGCGGGCGATGACCTCTGTCGTGATGTCCTTGCCGGCGTCGCTCGGCCCGGAGATGTAGAGGTACGGCAGGTCGTTATCGAGGCGCGTCGCCGGGCCGTTGAGTGCCTCGGCGTAGAGGTTCACGAACGGGGCCCACATGCCGAACAGGAGCGCTTCGTACATGTGCGCCTTCACGGCGGTCTGGGTGGTCGTGTTGTATCCCCAGCGATCGACCGTCGTGATGTACCGTTCGAGGTGGTCGAGACAGGCGTTCAGCGTCCCCGCATCTGCCGGGTTCTGCGCGACGACTTGCTTGTGCTTGTCGCCGCACTGGACGTGGATGGCGTTGTCATCCGGGCGGAGATACATGAGTTCCTCGTCGTACTCCGTCTTGTAGAACTCCGAGTACGCCGCAATCGGCGTCGTCACGCCGGTCTGCGTTCGCGTGCCCCCTCGAGTCTCGAAGTCGGCCGCCAGCGCGTTCGCGTAGCTGCTATCCGAGACTGCCTCCGTGGGGAGCGTCAGCTGATAGCCCTCAGTGAGGACTGTCGGTGAAGCGGCCTCCGGAACTAATGGCTCTCCCTCCCCGGCAGCAGCATCTTCTCCCCCGCCGTCCGCGTTTCCACCTCCAGATACTTCTGAGTCAGGTGACCCAGCGGACTCACTCCCTGAAGAGTCGGTTGGTGACTGGACGGAGAGCGTCGCATCGCGGAGGGCGGGCGGAATGTCTTCGGAATCGATAGTCTCGTCCGCCTCGTCAGAGCCGTCGGTCACAGCGACCGTCTCGTCGATGGCTTCGCCCAGTTGTTCGAGTTCGTCTTCGGTTTCGGTGTGGATGCGTGCCCGATCGCTGAGTTCGTCCATCCGGTCATCGAGCCACAGTTCTAGGCGACGTCGTTCCTCTTCCTCGTCTTCGGCAGGCTCCAGTTGCTCGGCGGTGAACTCTTCAAGGAAGATCTCGTGCCCGTACGCCTCGCGGTGTTCCTCGATGAGGTCAAGGAAACCCTCGTCCTTCTTCGACCCTTCGTGAGTCCGCCATACGGTGAAGCTGTTCGACTGGTTCTTCCAGGCGTTGTACGAGAAGTTCGCGCTACCATGCAGCAGGACGACCCCATCCGGCTTGACGATCCGGTATAGCTTAGAGTGAACCACTCGTCTGTTCTTGAGGCGGATCGTCAGCTTCCCCTCCCGGTAGAGTTCGGATAGTCGATGAGCAGTATCGACATCGTCGAGTGCCGTCCGGTACTCGCTCCGATTCCCGATCAGGATGTCGAGAGACTCAACGACCGTGGGGATCTCACTAGACTCTCGGAAGAGGTCACGAATCAGCCCAGGCGACTCGCAGTACGTGATCGCGTCGATGTAGACAGCGTCTTCGAAGAAGTTCAGAAACGACTGCCAGCTACGGACAAGTTCCCACTCTCCCGCGATTCCCTCTTCGACATCCTGTTTGCCGAAGGTTGTTTGCGTGTCGTCGGTCACACAGTGTTCATCGTTAGCACGGACCGAATAATAAAATTGTAGACCGGGTGAAGACATTGGAAGCTCTGAACGCGGGGCTCCCCAAGCGTTATTACCCAATACACGAATCATGAATTGTATGTCGAAAGCCGCTGGAGATCCCGAGCGGGCAATCAATGGCCTCCTGTCGGTCGCCCAGCTCTTGGAGGAGCCACGGCTGGCGCGACTCTACACGTTCGTCCTCCGCGAGGGCAAGGTCACCATTGACGACATCGTTGACACACTGGAGATGCCACGGACGACAGCGTACTCAGACACGGGCACGCTCGTCGAGCTTGGAGTGCTGACGCGAGACGAGGAACAGAAGACGCACACGTATTCGGCGATTCCGATCACCCTCACTGCCAACCTCGACGGCGACGAATACACAGTCACGCCAACCCTCATCGAGGCATTCGGACGCTCCCCCCAGGACCAGAATCTGGACCTCCTGCTCGAAAAGCACGGCATGGGAAAACTCGCGGCCGCGCTCACGTACGCAATCCCATACGCCGAGGGCGAGATGTCGGAGCGGGTAGCTGCCCGGGAACTCGATCTCCAGCACGCCTTCGCTATCGCTGTCTTGCAGGCCCTCCGTGAGGTCGTCCTCGACATGAAGTCGGTCGATCCATACTTCGAGGACATTCGGAGTGCCCGCGAGCAACCGCCCGAGACAGAGGACTGACGGGCAGTAGCGATGAGTGGGTCATTCGATCCGATGCAGGAGGATGTCGTCTGGGTCGCGGATACCGGGCTGTTCGTCGCCTGTGGCCGCCAGCAGAACAACAAGTACGCCGCACTGGAGCAGTTCGCCAAGCGAAACGACCTCACGTTCGTGATTCCGCAGCGCGTGTACGACGAACTCGGTGGCGCTCCGGATCGAAGTACACCGGGCCAAACTCCGATCAATAGCGCGATCGATGCGGGGTGGGTAACGGTCGCTGACGAACCGGACTACACGAGCAGTACCGTATCGAAGGTGATGGACGATGTACGGACGTACATCGCGCAGTCGTCAAACCGACGGGAGGATCAGATCGAGAAAGCAGATACTGCACTCGCAGCAGTTGGAACAGAACGTCTCGAGGCGGGCGACGCGGAATTCGTATGCGCCGTGACGACCGACATCGATGCTGGCGAGGGTATCGTCTCCGCCCTCTCACGAAATGGGTTCGACGGTCGCGTTCAGTTCAAGAATGGATTCGAGTTGGTCGAGAAGATTACCTGAACCGGAGTTCGTTATAGGTCGTCCAGATAGTCCCTCCGCTGTTCCATCTTCTCGCGTTCTGACCGGCGGTCGTAATGCTGCTCAATGACCTCTGGACTAACGTTGGCCCGATCACTTACGACCTTGTCCGGCATGTCGTTATTCAGACTGTGTGTGATACTCCCCCGTCGGATTGCGTGCGGATTCAGTGAGTCGGGACACTTCGACGTGTGATTCCGTGGCCGGGCTTCGCAGTTCATAGGGTCACGGTCGTGCGGGCATTCGCCGTCGTACCGGCACGGTTGCGTCCACTTATATACATAAAACCGTAGCGTGGACTTGCTCGCTCGCCCCTGAACGGTTGTCAGGAGAGGGTCGCGCCCATCATCGTCGGTGACGTCGGGACGCTTGTCGGCGATCCAGTCGTCCAGCAGATCGCAGATCTGGTCAGAAAGGGCGACCAAGCGTTCGCCGTCTCCTTTATTCTTGATCGGCGTCCCCTGATCCGGGCGGTGACGGACTTCGAGATATTGCTCATCAGGGTGGTAATCGTCAACATCGAGGGCGTGGACACCGCCGATCCGCATCATCGTATGCCACATTAACGCGATGGTCACGTGCTCGATCGTCCCGTACTCGTATTTTTCGAGGTGGGCGAGCACTTTCTCCGCTCGTTTGGTCTCCAGCGTTTCGTGGCGCGTATTCTGCTCTGGCGTAATTGATGGTGACAGCACCTTCTCGCTGAGATCCTGTTCGACGCCATCGACGCTCTCGAGCCACCGGATGAACACGCGCAGTGTGTCCATCTGCGTCTTCTCGGTGACTGGCGCGAGGTCGCCCTCGTCACGTCGCCAGAGCCGGTACTGGTGAAGCTGCCGTCCGGTGAGCGTGTTGAGGTTCTCGATCTTTTCTTGCTCGCACCATCGAAGGAAGTGGTTGAGCCGGTACTTGTGAGCCTTCAACGAAGCCTCAGCGAGGTCGTTTTCTTTGTCTGCGAGGTACAGTTCGAGTGCAGTTTCTGGGTCGATTGGTTCCAGACTCATAGATTCGCTTCCCTTGTTTGGGTAGCGAATCACGGTCTGACGGCTACTCTCAGATCGCCGGATTTCGGGTCCTTGACCCGGCGAGAGGTGGCTCCGTTCGACGGTCGAACCGGAGCCTGCAGCGCCCATTACGTACCGACTAGAATCGCTTCCAATCCGAATCGTACCTCAGAAGCGATCGGAAACCGAGTCGAGAGTGGCGAACCCCGTGTCCGGATACTCCGCGACGGTTTCGATGACGGATTCGAGGCGTTCGAGTCGGTGGCTGTACCACATTATTTGGAAAACTATCGGGGCGTTCGGCGTGTCCGGTCCCTCCACCGACTGAACAGAGATCGATTTCGGTCCGAACTCCCGCAGATCCTCCTCGGGGTCACGAACGAATACGAACTGCGGATCACCCTCTCGTAGCTGTCAAGATCCGATATAAGACGGACCAACGGCCACCGGGAACCGTCATCGGACCATCTCCCGGAAGACGCGCGCTTCGACCTTCCGGAGGTGTTCGCCGACCGTGCCGGGAGAGACCCCGACGGCCGCGCCGACGTTTTCGAGCGACGCCCGACGCGGTTCGCTGTAGTATCCCAAGTCGACGGCCGCTTCGAGCACCTCCTCCTGTCGCGCGGTGAGCATCCGGCCGAAGGGTGAGTCGCCCGCCTCGTACTCGCCCATACTGAGGATCTCGACGGTACGGAGTCCATCTCGTCGGCGTACTCGGACAGGCGCCCGAACGTCTCCTCGGTGCCGAGGTACGTGATCTTGAGGTTGTCCTCGGCCGTGAAGCGTATCGGCGTCTCGATCATCAGAAACGAGTCGCGCTGGAGCGCCAGCGCCCGGCGGACCGTCTCTGTCGGCTCGAACTGGCTCACCGCCAGCCACCGGTCGCCGCCGGCGGTGAGGTACTCGATCACGTACGGCGACGCCGATATGATCTCCTCGTAGCGCTCCTGGCTACCGCTCGCCTCGGCCAACAGCAACACGGTATCGTCGGCGAGGAGTTCGACGCGGTGGATGACCCGTCGTTCGATAGACGGCTCCGCAGTCAGTTCGTTCCCGAGGGGATGGAACGCACCGCCGTCGGTGGGTTCGAGCAACACCGTGAGGTACCGCATACACAGTCTTCGTGGGTGTATAAGTAAACTGTCACGGACCGCGGGCACTTATATCACACCACAGGTGAGGCAGCGTGCCTACTGGACTTCCGCCGGTACGGTCCTGTGTGAACGATGCAACGGTACGACCGCCCGACCGCCCTCCCGCTCCCGGCCGAAGCGATCGACGCCTTCCCCGACGACGCCGTCGTCGGCCGCGAGTCACACGAGAACGCCCCCGCCGTCATCGTCCGGGCCGACCGCGTCCGGTCGGTCCTGTCGACGCTCCGCTCGCGAGCGGGGTTCGACCACTGCTCGTGTGTGACCGCCTAGGAGTACGACGACCGCTACGAGACGATCTACCACCTCACCAGCCACGACGACCGGACGCGTGAGCTGTCTGTGGTCGTCCCGACGCCGACGGACGATCCCGTGAGCGAGTCCGCCGCGCCGGTCTACCGGACGGCCGAGTGGCACGAGCGGGAGGCCTACGACCTCGTCGGCATCGAGTACGACGACCACCCGGACCTGCGCCGGATCCTCCTGCCGGAGACCTGGCAGGGTCATCCGCTCTCCCGGAACTACGATCAGGACCGGCCGCAGATCGTCACGCTGCGCGAGCACGCCAATCCGCTGGCGGAGGACCGCCGCAGCCAGGGCGTCGAGGCAGAGACGATGCACCTCAACATCGGACCGCACCACCCCTCTACCCACGGGGTGCTCCACCTGAAGGCGCGGCTGGACGGCGAACAGGTCGTCGACGTGGAGCCCGACATCGGCTACATCCACCGATGCGAGGAGCAGGTGTGCCAGTCGAAGACCTACCGCCACCAGATCATGCCGTACCCCGACCGCTGAGACTGGGGCGGCGCGGGCTTGCTCAACGAGTGGGCCTACGCCCGCGTCATCGAGGAGCTGGCCAACGTCGAGGTGCCCGAGTACGCCCGAGTCGTCCGAACGATGAGCGCCGAACTGTCGCGCATCCTCTCGCACTTCCTCTTCACCGCGATGTACGCCCTGGACGTCAGCGGCGAATTCAACGCCACCTTCATATACGGATTCCGGGACCGAGAGCTCGTCCAGGACCTGCTGGAGGGGCTGACCGGCCAGCGGCTGATGTTCAACTACTTCCGGGTCGGCGGCGTCGCCTGGGACTCCCCGAACCGCGCGCCGACTTCCTGGAAGCCGTGCGCGCCTTCACCGACGATCTGCCGCAGAAGCTCGCGGAGTACCACGACCTGCTGACGGGCAACGAGGTCTTTCAGGTCCGGTGTGTCGACACCGGCGAACTCCCGCCGGCGGTCGCAAAGCGGTACGGGGTCACCGGCCCGGTGGCGCGCGGCTCCGGCATCGACTACGACCTCCGTCGCGACGATCCCTACGGCTACTACGACCGCCTCGATTGGGACGTCGTCACCGAGGACGGCTGCGACAACTTCGCCCGGGTGCTCGTCCGGCTGCGGGAGATCGAGGAGTCGGCCACCATCGTCGAGCAGTGCGTCGACCTCCTCGCGGACTGGCCGGAGGACGACCGGACCTGCCAGGCCAACGTGCCGCGGACGCTGAAGCTGACCGGGGAGTGCTATCGGGCCGTCGAGGGCGCCAAGGGCGAACTCGGGATCTACATCCGCGCCGACGGCACGGAGACCCCCGCGCGGTTCAAGATCCGCGGCCCGTCGTTCTCGAATCTGTCGGCGCTGTCGGCGATGGCCGAAGACGAGTACGTCGCAGACCTCGTCGCGACGCTCGGGAGCCTCGACATCATAATGGGGGAGGTGGACCGATGACGCTGGCGATCTCGACGCCGCGGCGGGGTGACGACGGCCGCCGGGTGACCTGCATCGCCTGCGGCGCGACGCTCGATCGCGGCGACGCCCGCGAGTACGACAAGCACGGCGACCGCTGGAGCCGCGAGGGCAAGGCGTTCGAGTATCTCTGTAAGCCCTGCCACCGCGAGTGCTGCCACCAGAACCGGGACGGGCTCGAAGAGGCCCTCGTCGCGGCGGACGCCGGATGCACCGACCGGAAGAAGTTCCTCAGGCAGTTCTGCGACCTCGTGGCCGAGGACGGGGACTCGAACCGTACGGAGGGATAGCGGACGCCTCGGTCGGGGCCTCGCCCCCGTCTCCTCTCCAACTGCGACGAAACCGCGTCGCTCTCGGCCGACCGTGACCCCCGGCGTATCGTCGTTGCCGCGCGTCCCCGTGGACGGCGGTGGCGACTCGGGGGAAAACGGGTCGACGTCGTACCGCGAGGGGAACGTCACCGTCGCCTGCGCCGGCACGGAGACGGTCGACGGGCGGCAGACCTACCGCCTGGAGGTGACGCCGACTTCGACGGCGATGTCGCTTCGGTCGCAGACGCTCTGGCTCGACGCCGAGTACCTCTATCCGATCAAGCAACACACCGAATTCACGGCCCACGGCGACCGCTACGAATACACCGTCACGTATCGGAACGTCACGTTCAATCCGACGCTCGAACCGGACATCTTTCGGCTCGGTCCCGACGAGGTCCCGGA
Organism: Halobellus sp. EA9; assembly: GCF_051195055.1. Classification (NCBI taxonomy): domain Archaea; kingdom Methanobacteriati; phylum Methanobacteriota; class Halobacteria; order Halobacteriales; family Haloferacaceae; genus Halobellus; species Halobellus sp. EA9. The sequence continues at coordinate 11,652 of NZ_JBNTJW010000022.1, forward strand.
GAGCGCTCGCCGCGTCCAGTCCGAGTCCTACGAGTCGGCGGCGGCGATGGCCGAAGCGATTACGTTCCCGGTGCCGGAGCCCACCGTCCCAGAGGGGTTCGAGTTCGAGTCGGCCTCGTACCGGTCGACAGATCCAGAGTTCGCCGCGCTCCGATACGAACGTCCGAACGCCGAGGCCGACATCACCGTCTCGGTGTTCGGGACGGTCAGTAACGACACCTCGGGGACGCCGGTCCAAATCGGCCCCCACGAGGCCCGGCGCGTGCGGTCGAACGGGACGACCGCGATCGAGTGGGTCGCCGACGGCTACACCTACCGCGTGAGCGGCAGGGTCGATGCCGACACCCTCGTGCGCGTGGCGCGCTCCGTCGCCGATAGACGAACGGCCCGCGATTTCGATCGGGTGTGAAGCGGCCTTCCGCACAGCGGCGTGCGGCCGTCTACGCACGGTCGGGCTGTTCGAGTCGGATCCGGACGACGGTCCCCTCGGGGTCGTTCGCCTCGAACCGGACCTCGCCGTCCGATTTCGAGACGATCCACTGGGCGAGCCAGAGGCCGAGCCCGCTCGCGTGATCGAGGTGCGTCTCGTACCCCCGCTCGATCGTCGCGATCTCGTCCCCGGAGATCCCCGGCCCGTTGTCGGCGATCCGGATCTCCACGGGCGCGGACGCGGAGGTCGATTCGACTTCGATCCGGACCCTCGGCGCGTCCTTGTCGTTGTGTTCGATCGCGTTTTCGAGCACGCTCTCGATCGCCGATTCGAGCAGCGGATGGGCGTGCACCGTCCGCCGGTCTTCAGCGGCCGATAGGTCCAGCTCGATGGAAGATTCGGGGTGGTCTCGCCGGATCCGATCGGCGCACGTCGTGACGAGGTCCGCGACGTCGAAGGCTTCGCGATCGAACTCACTGGCGTTGAACAGCCCCTCGATGTCCCTGGCTTTCTCCCCCAGCGCGACGACGTCGGCGGCGCGCCGTTTGATCGTCCGGGCGACGTCCTCGGTGGCGACCGCGTCCTCGGTGAAGAGATCGGCGTATCCCAGGATGACGTTCGCGCTGTTCCGGATGTCGTGGCGGAGGACGCGGTTGAGAACGGTGAGCTGGCTGTTTAGCCGCCGGACCTCGGTCTTGGCAATCTGCTGTCGGGTGTCGTAGATCCCGACGACGAATCCGATGATGGCGCCGGCCGAGACCAGATTCGCGACGTTGGTCAACGGGTCGTGTATCGCACCGCCTTCGGCCAGGCCGTGGAGGATCGTCGTGGCCGCGATGAGCCCCAGCGCGAGAACGCCGATTCCACACCAGATCCCGACGCGCAGGACGTACTCGCCCGCGACGTCCCGCCGCCACAGCCAGAGGCCGCCGATCAGCACGCCGGCGGAGTACCCCATCGGGATCAAAATGCCGTACAGGAACGTCCAGACGTTCTCGTTCGGGCCGAGGAGGTGACGGGCGTGAAACGAGAGGAGCGCGATCGCGACGCCGAAAACGATGGCCAGTCCCAGGCGGGCTTTCGCCCTGCGTGAAAGAGTCATCTGGCCGTCCGAAACTGTAGATTGCTCGCCCACATATACCTTGCAGTTTCGAACCCCTCGACGGCTCTCGGTCGCCGTACCGTCGGTTCGGGATCGACGTGTCACACTCACAGACCGAAGCGGGCGGGGATTCCCATCTAAATTGGCTCGGCCCCGGGACCGCTCCCGTCACTCAGATTTTTCATCATCGAGGAGGGAGTGAACGTATGTCCGACGTTGCCGAGGCCGTTCGGGATTTCGAGGGGTACACGCCACGCGTCGTCGCGGACCTACAGAACGTGGACTTCGAGATCGAGTATATGCGTGAGGACGTCGAGACCCTCTATTCGGACGTCGAGCTCGAAGAAGCCTACCAGCTCATTATGGGGAACCTCGTCACGAGCGACGATTTCAAATCGCTCATCGGCGAGCAGGAGTGCCGGGTCCAGACGCTGTTCTTCGACGAGATCCTCGTGTTCATTTTCCCGTCGGAGCGCTATCAAGCGGTCTTCGCCTCGTTCGATTACGAGGAGGACTTTCCGGTGAATCAGTTGGTCCAGGCGGTCACGGGGATCACGTCGGACGAGTAGCGTCTTTCACCGTCCACAACCGACCGGAAGACGAGTGGTGACCGCGTGCGGTCCACGCCCGGCAGAGGGCTTATTCGATACCCAACGCTACCCGACAGTATGCCCTCCACCTTCGTTCGAGCCGGGCCCCTCCAGGCGCTCAAGCTCGCGGCCGTCGTCTGTGTCGTCGCGTTCGGACTGCTCAGCTTCGTCGACGTCCTCCCCGGACAGGAGCTGAACGGCCTGCTGTTCCTCGCGTTTTTCCCCGTGGTACTCGCCGTCGTGGTCGGCACCGAGGCGCTGCTCGCGGTCTACCGGCTCCTGCGTGCCGAGGACCCGATCGCCCGCCTCACGGACAGACGCGCGTACACGGCGGTTCGCGCTATCGAGGCGGTCGTGGCCGTCGTCGCACCGGGCACGTTCTACGTCCTCGTCGTTCGGATCGGCGGCGACGTCGCCGGGCTGGGGGCCGTCGGACTCCTGTTCGTCGGGGTTGGCCTCGCGGGCTCGGCCTACGGCTCGGTGATACTGCGGACGCTCGCCGAATACTACTACCACCGCAAGCGATCTCCGCCGTCGAGGGCGGACGAGCGGGCTGGCGGCCTCGCGGAATGAACCGACACACCCACCAGTGAGCGATCTATGGGCTGTCCGCGTGGCCTGATAGTGATTACTCTCGCTGTTACCGCCGAACGCCATCACCGGTGACGGCGCTGGGCGGGAAGAGACGAGAGTACTCACTATCAGTCGGGACTCGGTTAGTTCTGTCCGGGGGCGTTGCCCGAATTCCCGGGCGCGCCGCCCGATTTGCCGTTACCGTTTCCGTTTCTGTTTCCGTTGTCCGAACTGCCGGACGATCCACCGCCGGCTTCGGACTCGTTCTCCTCGGCCTCCTCGTCTTCGGTCTCTGCCTCTTCGGACTCGTCTTCGTCGTCTCCGTCCTCGTCCTCATCTGCGGCCTGGGGTCCGCCGTCGCGGCCGCGGTCGTCGGTCTCGTTTTCCGCGTCGTCAGTCTCGTTTTCCGCGTCGTCGTCAGGACCGGCCTGACCGGAGCGCCCCGGCGCGTCACCGGACCGACCGGGAGCGTCTGCGGCGTTACCTGCACCGCCGCTCCGCGCGTTCTCGTCCTGTCCGGGGGCGTCGCCGGAGCGGCCGGGCGCGTCGTCAGCCTGGCCGGGGGCGTCCTCCGAGTTGCCCGGGGCATCGTCGGTCGCTTCGGGCGTTTCGGTCTCGTTTTCGGCCGTCTCGTTCTCGCTGTCGTCGTCCTGTCCGGGGGCGTTGCCGGAGTTCCCGGGCGCTTCGTCGGCGTTACCGGGGTTGTTGCCGGTGACGAAGTCCGAGATGACCTGTCCCGGCGGGCCGTCGAAGCCGGCCGACTGGAGCGCGCTCACGAACCCGGCGACGGCCTGGCCGAAGGGCCCCTGCTGGGCGAACTCGACGGTCAGCCGCTCCGTGGTCGTCGCGGTCTCGTTCTCCGCGCTGGCGGTCACGGTGATCGTGACGTTCTCCTGGGGGAGCGGGAGGGCGACCTCGCCGTCGGCGTCGGTCGCGTACGTGCCCGTGCCCGAGTAGTCGCCGTCGGCCTCGATCTCGACGGTGGCGTTCTCGACCGCGTCGTCGCCGTGCGTGACGCGCACGAAGACGCCGTCGTCGGTCTGGACCGCCGAGACTTCGAGCTTCGCGTAGCCGGCCAGCTCGGCCGTCGTCTCGGCGCTCGCGCCTTCGACGCTCGCGGTCACCGTCACCTGCTGGGCGTCTTCGGGCTGGTCCAGCGTGACGGTGCCGTTGGCGTCGGTGGCGTAGGTCCCCGCCTCGGAGTAGTTCTCCTCGGCGGTGACGTTCACGGTGGCGCCCTCGACGGCCTCGCCGTACTGGGTGACCGTCACGGTCGCCGTGCCGTCGTCGTTCTGTTCGACGGCGACGTCGAGTGACTCCGAGAGCGGCACCAACTCGACGCTCGCGCTCGCGTTCGCGCCGTTGGCGCTCGCCTCGACGGTCACCGACACCGTCTCGTTCGGGTTCGGCAGGGCGACCTCGCCGTCGGCGTCGGTCTCGTAGCTCCCGTTCCCGTCGTAGGCTGTCTCGGAGCTCACCGCGACGGTCGCGTTCTCGATCGCCTGGTCGTACTGCGTGACGGTTATCGTCGCCGTGCCGTCGTCGTTCTGCGCCGCGGAGACGGCGAGTGCGTCCTCGCGGGGGCGCAGTTCGACCTGCTGGCTCGCGGTGACGCCGTCGCTGGAGGCGTTGATCGTCACGGTGACTGTCTCGGCCGGCTCGGGGAGCACGACGGTGCCGTCGCCGCCTGTCGTGTACGTCCCGTTGCCCGCGTACGCGCTTTCTCCTGTGACTTCGACTGTCGCGTTCTCGACTGCGCTCTCGTTTGCGGTCACGGTGACGACTGCCTCGCCCGTCTCGGGGCGCTGGTCGACGTCGACCGCGAGTCCGGTCGCCGCGCTCGCGGCCGACGGGACGACGGCCATCCCGAGGACCACGAACGCCGCGACGAGTGCGAACGTGTTGCGGTTCATTGCACTCGGTCGTTGCACCGTATCCATCTTAAACCGGGAACTCGCTCAGCCCGTCTTCCCGCCGATTTAGCCCGATTTAGCCCGATTTAACGGTCTTTGGATTCGGTTCGGCGGATTGGCCCAGCGAGCAGAGTGCTGTGGCTATGAGGTGGGATGGTGATAATCGAGAGCGTCGCGCTCGCTCGGGCGAGCGTGTCACTCTCGGTGTCTGATGAATGTAGTAT
>NZ_JBNTJW010000023.1:0-16023 GCF_051195055.1 Halobellus sp. EA9
GCACCGACGCTTTCGAGACCGACAATTCTTCTGCGAGTTCCGTTACCCCGGCCTCCCGCCCGCCGGCGAGTGCGCTCACGATCCGAGCCGTAGTGTGCGTTGCGCCGACTGGATACCCGGTCACGAATCCGTCTCAGTTCCGGAACTACTTAAGTACTGTTCAGCGATAAAAAACAAAACGAGCAAATTTATGATGGATGTGAATGTTGTTCGGGCAGCAGAATTTGCGATAGCGGCCGGGTAGAGCGCCTCAAACAACCGTACTTGACTTCGATCTCCTTTCACTTCTGTTCACTATCAGCAAACAATTCTATTATGAACACATACTTCCACCTATGTAAAAATAGCTTTAGAAGCCTCCTAGCGGTGTTTCACAGATCGATATACCAAACATTTAAGTGCATAATTTACTATGTGTGATTTGAGACTCAGTATGACAAATAATGACAGAAGATCGGTCGGTCGTCGTAACGTCCTCAAGGGTGCTGGCCTCGCGGGCCTCGCGGGTCTGGCGGGCTGTGTCGGCACGGGTGATCCCTCGTCCGACTCGACGGCGACGCAGGCGAGCGGCGGCAGCACGGACGCGGGCGGATCGACGGCGACGAGCACCCAGGCAGCGATGGCGCAGTCGGCCGAGGTGTGGGGCTGGGACGTCGCTGCGAAGGCCCTGAACCTCCTCGATGAGCCCTACGAGGAAGCCAACGGCGGCGACGTCTCGATCAACCAGATCGGGCGCTCCGACCTGAAAGACAAGTTCAAATCGACGCTGCTTTCGGGCTCTGGCGCCCCGGCGGCCTCGATGATGGAGAGCGTCGACGCCGCCTCGTGGGTCGACACGGGCGGCCTGCGCGACATCTCCGGTTGGCTCGAGGAGGCGGGCATCAAGGGCGACTTCGTCTCCGGGAAGTGGGGGCCGCTGGAGAAAGACGGCGGCACCTACGCGCTCCCGTGGGACATCGGCCCGGTCGGGACGTTCTACCGCCGCGATGTGATGAACGAGTACGGCATCGATGTCGAGAGCGTCGAGACGTGGGACCAGTACATCGAGGAGGGCAAGAAGCTCCCGGACGACCAGTACCTGCTCAACCTCCCGTCAAACGACTACGACGGCCTTTGGCGGATGATGTTCCGGCAGATCGGCGGCCAACCGTTCACGCAGAACGGCGCGGTCAACATCGCCTCCGACAAGAGCCTGCAGGTCGCCCGCATCCTCAAGCGCATCCGCGACTCGGGCGTCGCCAACGACCTCGCCTCGTGGTCGTCGGCGTGGTTCACGGCGTTCGGCAAGGGGACGACCGCGAGCCTGACCGCCGGTGCGTGGATGGAGGGCACGCTGAAGGCCGAACTCGGCGACACGTCGGGGAAGTGGGGAGTCTTCAAGCCGCCGGCGGTCGAATCCGGTGGCTCTCGTGCGACCAACTGGGGCGGCTCGAACCTCACGATCCCCGCGCAGGTCTCAGACGAGAAGGCCAAGCGCGCGTGGGACTATATGGTCTACGCCCTCGGTCGTGAGGAGAGTCAACTCACGATGTACCGCGAGTACGGCCTCTTCCCAGCGCTCGAGACGACCTACGACTCCGGCGCCTACGACGAGCCGCACGCGTTCCTCGACGGACAGCCTGCAGGTCGTCTATTCGCGGAAATCGCGCCGAAGATCAAACCGTACCGCTACACGATCGACACGCCCGAAGTCACCAAGGCGATCAACACGCACTTCCGAGATATGATGACCGACAAGAAGACGCCCAAAGAGGCCGTCGACGCCGCGGCATCACAGGTGGCTGACCGAACTGGTCGCGACCTCGCCTGAGGACGACTGATGGCCACTCGCGAGTCCCTCCCGGGGACGGAGCCGTCGTTACGCGACCGCTTGCGGTTCGCCCGCCAGTCGGTCGGTGAGCGACTGCCAACGCCGGGTGAGGGAATCGTCGGGTACCTGTTCTTGCTCCCGGCGTTTCTCCTCTTCGGCATATTCCTCGCGTTCCCGATCGTATACACGTTCTACCTCTCGTTCTTCCGTTTCGAGGGGGTCGGCAACACTACGCTCCTGTGGATCGACACCGGCTTTTTCAGCTATCGGTTGACGAGCATCGCGGACCTCCAGTTCGTCGGTCTGGAGAACTACATCGCGATGTTCTCGGACACATTGTTCCACCAGGCGCTATTCAATACGACGTTCATCCTCGTCGTCCAGGTGCCGCTGATGGTGGCGCTCGCGCTGCTGTTCGCCGTCGCGCTAGACGCCTCGTTCGTCCGACTCCGCGGGGTCTTCCGAACCGTGCTCGCGCTGCCGGTCTCGGCCAACCTCGTCGCGTACTCGACGGTGTTCCTCCTGATGATGCAGGATGCGGGACTCATCAACTACGTCCTGACGTCGATCGGCCTCCCGGCGATCCCGTGGCTGACCAGTTCGTTCTGGTCGCGAATGACGATCGTCGGCGCAGTCACGTGGCGCTGGACCGGCTACAATATGATCATCCTGCTCGCGGGGCTGCAGAACATCCCCCAGCAACTCTACGAGGCCGCCGAGATCGACGGTGCGACCCGGATCCAGAAGTTCCGGTACGTCACCGTCCCGCAACTGCGCCCCGTCCTGCTGTTCGTCTTCGTGACGTCGACGATCGGGACGTTCAAACTGTTCAGCGAACCGGTCATCATCAACGGCGGGGGCGCGCCGCTGGACTCGACGATCACCATCGTCCAGTACATCTACCAGACGGCGTTCATCGACTTCCGCCTCGGGTACGCCAGCGCGCTCACGTACGTCCTCATCGGCGTGGTGAGCGCTCTCTCGGCGATCCAGCTCAACGTCGGGGGTGAGAGCGATGCGTGAAGAGACTCGTCGCGAGGCGGTCTGGCAGTTCCTCACGTACGCATTCATCCTCCTCGGCGCGGTCCTGACGCTCGTGCCGCTGTACTGGATCTTCGTCGCGTCGACGCTCAAGGAGTCGCAGTTCCTCTCGTCGACGTCGCCGCGGCTCGTCCCGGGCGATAGCTTCTTCGCGAACTTCCAGTCGTTGCAGGCGCGCGAGAACGTTCAGTTCGTGGGCCACGTCGGCGAGATGACGCACTATATCGACCTCGGGCCGTTCTACGTCGCCTACGACTTCTGGAACCTCTGGAATATGGGCGCGATCGAGAGCAGTATCTTCGTCGCGGGCGTCTACACGCTGTTGTCGCTCTTGCTCTGTTCGATGGCCGGCTTCGCCTTCGCGAAGTACGAGTTCCGGTTCAAGAAGCCGATCTTCTACGCCATCCTAGCGACGCTGATCCTCCCGATTCAGCTGCTGGTCATCCCGCTGTTCCTGCTGATGAGCCAGCTCGGGCTGACGAACAACTACTGGGCGATCATCCTCCCGTGGGCGGCGAACCCGCTCGGGATCTTCCTGATGCGCCAGAATATGCGCTCGATCCCCGATGCCCTCCTGGAGTCGGCGCGGATGGACGGCGCGACCGAGTTTCAGCTGTTCTACAAGATCGCGCTGCCGACGATGAAGTCGTCGCTGGCGGCCCTATCGATCATCCTTTTCTTGTTCCAGTGGAACCTCTTTTTGTTCCCGCTGGTCATCCTCAATCAGGGCAAGTACACGATCCCGGTCGCGATCAATCAGCTCGTCGGCGCCCAGCGCGTCTACTACGACCAGATTATGGTCGCTGCAACGCTTTCGATCATCCCGATCTTCGTGCTGTTCCTGTTCCTGCAGAAACAGTTCGTCAGCGGGATCCTCGCAGGATCTGTCAAGGAGTAAACTATGTCAGGCATCATATTAGATACGGTACGGAAGGAGTTCGGTTCCGGCGAGGAGGCCGTCCTCGCGGTCGAGGACGTCGACCTAGAGGTCGAAGACGGAGAGTTCCTCGTCCTCGTGGGGCCGTCCGGTTGCGGCAAGACCACCACACTGCGCTGCATCGCCGGGCTCGAAGACGTCACGAGCGGTCGGATTCTGTTCGGCGACCGCGACGTCACCGAGTTCCGGGCTCGCGAGCGCGACGTGGCGATGGTCTTCCAGAACTACGCGCTCTACCCGCATATGGACGTCCGAGACAACCTCGGCTTCGGGCTGAAACTGTCGACGCAGCAGTCGGCGGCCGAGATCGACCAGCAGGTCGAAGACGTCGCCGCGATGCTCGGTATCGAGGACTTGCTGGACGACAAGCCGAAAGAACTCTCCGGCGGCCAGCAGCAGCGCGTCGCGCTCGGCCGCGCAATCGTCCGCGACCCGGCGGCGTTCCTGATGGACGAACCGCTCTCGAACCTCGATGCGAAGCTCCGTTCGCAGATGCGGACGGAACTGCAGACGCTACAGCACGACCTCGACGTGACGACGGTGTACGTGACGCACGATCAGACCGAAGCGATGGCGATGGGCGATCGGATCGCCGTGATGAACCACGGCCGACTCCAGCAGGTCGGGACCGCCGAAGAGGTCTATCGGTCCCCGGTCAACGAGTTCGTCGCCGACTTCATCGGCTCGCCGAGCATCAACGTCTTCGACGCCACTGTCGACGGCTCGCGCCTCGACGGCCCGGGCGGGTTCACATATCACCTTTCGGACGCCTCGCCCGTCGAGGGCCTCGATACGGTCCGCGTCGGCATCCGTCCAGAGGACATCACTCTCGTCGACGACGGCATCCCGATGGTCGCGAACGTTCTGGAACCGATGGGCAACGAGAACTTCCTCTACACCACGCTCGGCGATCACGAGATCACGGCCCGCATCGACCCCACGAAGCGGCCGCAACCCGACGAGACGGTGGAGTTCGCTTTCGAGGAATCGGCGCTGTATCTGTTCGATCCCGACACCGGCGATGCCTTGAAGACGAAAGACGACGGCGAGATTCCCGACCGGGGAGCCGACACGGACGCTCGGCCGAGTGAGATCGACGAGGCGTTCGGGGAAGCGGTCGAATGACCCGCATCGTCGACTACGACCTCTATCAGGTCCCGCCGCGGTGGCTCTTCCTCCGCCTTGAGACCAGCGACGGCCGCGTCGGCTGGGGCGAACCCGTGGTCGAGGGCCGCGCGCGAACGGTCGAGACCGCCGTCGAGGAACTCCTCGACACCTACCTCCTCGGTGAGGATCCTGCACAGATCGAGGACCACTGGCAAACGATGTACCGCGGCGGGTTCTACCGCGGCGGGCCGGTCCTGATGTCCGCGATCGCGGGCATCGACCAGGCGCTGTGGGACCTCAAGGGCAAGGAGTTCGGTGCGCCCGTCTACGACTTGCTCGGCGGCCGCGCCCGCAACCGCGTACGCGTCTACCAGTGGGTCGGCGGCGACCGGCCCGAAGGCGTCGCCCAGGCCGCCCAGGAGAAGGTCGACGAGGGATTCAGCGCGCTCAAGATGAACGCGACGGCGGAACTCCGCCGGATCGACACCCCCAGCGCGATCGCCGCCGCGCGCGAACGGATCGCCACCGTCCGCGAGACCGTCGGCCCTGAGGTCGACATCGGCGTCGACTTCCACGGTCGCGTCTCGAAGTCGATGGCCAAGCGACTCGCGAAGGCGCTGGAGCCGTACGATCCGATGTTCATCGAGGAGCCGGTACTGCCCGAACACAACGACTGCCTCCCGGAAATCGCCGAGCACACGACGACGCCGATCGCGACTGGCGAGCGGATGTACTCGCGCTGGGACTTCAAGGAGGTCTTCGAGGACGGTGCGGTCGACGTGATCCAGCCGGATCTCTCACACGCCGGCGGGATCACCGAGGTGAAGAAGATCGTCGGGATGGCCGAAGCCTACGACGTGGCGATGGCACCGCACTGCCCGCTCGGACCGATCGCGCTCGCGGCCTGCGTGCAGGTTGACGCCTGCTCGCCGAACGTGCTCATCCAAGAGCAGAGCCTCGACATCCACTACAACGAGCAGAGCGACGTCCTCGATTACCTCGCGGACCCCTCGGTGTTCGAGTACCGCGACGGCTACGTCGAACTGCCGACCGATCCCGGCCTCGGGATCGAGATCGACGAGCGGCGCGTCCGCGACCTCGCCGACGAGGTCGACTGGCACAATCCCGTCTGGCGGCACGAGGACGGCAGCGTCGCGGAGTGGTGACGGTGGCGATGGAGCGATTCACCGACCGCGTCGCCGTCGTCACCGGGTCGACCCGCGGCATCGGCGCGGGCGTCGCGAAGCGACTCGCCAGCGAGGGCGCGAAGGTTGTCGTCACGGGCCGCACCCGCGAGGCCGGCGAGGCGACCGTCGGAGAAATCGAGGCCGACGGCGGCGAGGCGGCGTTCGTCCGCGCTGATATGCGCGACCCCGACGACATCGCCGCGCTGTTCGACGCGACCGTCGACATCTACGGCGGCATCGACGTGCTCGTGAACAACGCCGGCGTCGAGACGAACACCGGCGTCACGGAGGCGACGCGCGAGGACTGGGAGCTCGTCGTCGAGACGGACTTCCAATCGTTCTGGCTCTGTGCAAAGGAGGCTGCCGCGCGGATGGACGAGGGAGCGATCGTCAACACCTCCTCGAATCACGCGTTCCTGACGATGCCCGGGATGTTCCCGTACAACGCCGTGAAGGCGGGTATCAACGGGATGACGCGCGCGATGGCGCTCGATCTCGGCCCGCGCATCCGGGTCAACACCGTCAACCCCGGTTGGGTCGCCATCGACCGGACGCTCGTAGAGATGGACGACGCCGACCGCCGCGAGATCGAGTCGATCCACCCCGTGGGTCGAATCGGCACGCCCGAAGACGTCGCAGCCGCGGTGGCGTTCCTCGCGAGCGAGGAGGCCGGCTTCGTCACCGGTGCGAACCTCCTGGTCGACGGCGGTCGCACGGCCGTGATGCAGGACAGTACGTTACCTGATTACCGCGCCCGCCGGGAGGCACAGGAGTGACGCGGGCCGATATCGGACACACCGCGGCCGCGTACGATCCCGACACCGGCCGGTTCACGATCGAAGCCGGTGCCGATGCCGCGGACGCGGATGCACCCTCGAAAACGCTCTTTTCGGGGTCCCTCGGGCTCCACCTCGCCGACGGCGAGGACGCCCACAGCGACGACGGCTGCGGCGACGACGAAAACCACGACGGACTCGTCGTCGACGTGTCGGTCGAAGCCGCGGATCGAGACCATAGCGATGACGGCGGCGATGCTATCGATCTGACCGTCGCGGTCGAGAACCGCACGACCGAGCCCGTTCGCCTCGACGCCATCGAGGTGCTCGACGGGACCGTTCCGTTCGGATCCGCCGACCGCGTTTTTGTCCACGGGTATCAGTCGTGGTCGCCGACGGCGACGCTCCGGGTCGACGAGCGGTTCCCCGAGGAGACGCCACAGAGCCGCCCACAGATGGTCGATCTCACCGCGCCGGACGACGCGCTGACGAGCCACGCCGTCACGGCACTGACCGGCGATCCGGGGACGCTGACGCTCGGCTTCCTCGATCACGACGCGTCGCTGGCGCGGTTCGACCTTCGCGCCGATCGCGACGCGGATCAGACCGGACTCACGGCGCTCTGCCCGCTCGACGGGATCGCGATCGGCCCCGGTGAGCGACGCGAGAGTGCGACGCTCCGGATCGACGCGGGTCAGTCGCTCTCGGCGGGGCTCGAATCGCTCGCGGCCGACGTCGGCGAGCGGATGGACGCGCGCGTTCCCGAGTCGGTCCCCACCGGCTGGTGCTCGTGGTACCACTACTTCACCGACGTGACTGCAGCCGACGTCCGGACGAACGTCGCGGACCTCGACGAGTGGGACGTCGACCTCGACGTCGTCCAACTCGACGACGGCTACGAGACCGCCTTCGGCGACTGGCGGACGCTCGCCGACGGCTTCGAGTCGATGCGCGATCTGCGCGACGACGTCGCGGCCGCGGGCTACGAACCCGGACTGTGGCTCGCACCGTTCTACGTCCAGGCCGACTCACGACTGGCACGCGAACATCCCGAGTGGCTGCTGACCGACGAGGGTGACCCCGTCGACGCCGGCGCGCGCCACGGTCCGATGTACGCGCTGGATGCGACACACCCCGAGGTGACCGCCTGGCTCCGCGAGACCTTCGCGACCGTCGTCGAAGAGTGGGGCTTCGAGTACCTCAAACTCGACTTCCTTTACGCCGCGGCCCTGCCAGGCGACAGGCACGGCGACGTGACGCAAGCCGAAGCCTATCGGCACGGGCTGGAGACGATTCGCGAGGCCGTCGGCGACGCCTTCATCCTCGGCTGCGGGGCACCCGGCTTCCCCAGCGTCGGCCTCGTTGACGCGATGCGGGTCGGGCCGGACACCGCGCCCTACTGGCGGCGCGAGGGCGACAGCGCGAGCCAGCCCGCCCACGAGAACGCCGTCCGCAACGTTCTCAATCGGCAGTTCTGTCATCGCCGGCTGTGGGTGAACGATCCCGACTGCCAGCTCGTGCGCGAAACTACGGAGCTCACCGTTCCCGAGCAGGAGTCCTTCGCCGCGCTCGTCGCACTCACCGGCGGGTCGAACTTCCTCAGCGACGCCGTCGCGGAGATCGACGGTGCAGGCCAGCGGCTGTTCGAGCGCACGCTCCCACCAGTCGAGGACGGCCGCGTCCACGGCGTCGGAGACGGTGAGTTCCCCGACCGCGTCGTCTGTGAGCGCCCCGCTGACGGGGCCGTCGCCGTCGCGGCGTTCAACTGGAGCGACGAGCCGCGTCGGGTCCGCGTCGATCCGTCCGGCTACGTCAGTCCCGGTGACTCACAGGACCCGGACTGGTCGGTGTTCGCCTGGACGGCGCTCGGACCGGCCGACTCACCGAACGGGATCGCCCGCGGGCCAGTCGAGCGCGAGGTCGCCCCGCACGGCTGCCTGCTCGTCCACTGTGCGGCCGCCCCACCCGATCCTCGCCCGACGCTCGTCGGCGCGGATCACCTCGCGAACGCCGGATCGCAAGTGGCCGACGTCACTTGGGTCGACGGCACGCTGTCGGTGCGGATCGACGCCGACACGCCGATGGAGTTGGTCGTTGCTGTGCCGGTGCCCTGGCGACTGCGCGAGTCTGCCCGGAGCGACTCCAATAGTGAGCGCACCAGCGCCGGCACCGGCGACGGCGTCGGTGCCATCACACTCACCGCCGCACCGGGCACGAACGAGTTCGAATTCGAGACACGACAATGACTGACGACACAGACGGAGACTCCGAGGAGCACAGCGACGAGGCCGACCGCCCGACACCCGCACTCACTGCGTCGGACGCGTCGGCGACGGCGACACCCCGCATCGGCGTCTGTTACTTCCCGGAGCACTGGCCGCGCGAGCGCTGGGAGACGGACGTCGAACAGATGGCCGAGGCCGGCATCGAAGTCGTGCGGATGGCCGAGTTCTCGTGGAGTCGGATCGAACCCGAACGCGGCGCGTTCGACTTCGAGTGGCTCGACACCGCCGTCTCGCTGCTCGGCGACGCCGGCATCGATGTCGTCCTCTGTACGCCGACGGCGACGCCGCCGAAGTGGCTGATCGACGAGTATCCCGAGATCCTGCAGGAAGAGCCCGACGGGACGACCCGCGAGTTCGGCAGTCGCCGTCACTACTGCTTCAACTCGCCGGTGTATCGCGAGGAGAGCAAACGGATCGCTCGGCGGATCGCCGAGCACTATGCGGACGTCGACGCGGTGGTCGGCTGGCAGACGGACAACGAGTACGGCTGTCACCACACCGTCCGCTGCTACTGCGACGACTGCGCCGCGGCGTTCCGCGAGTGGTGTCGCGACCGCTACGAGAGCGTTGACGACCTCAACGAGACGTGGGGCACGACCTTCTGGAGCCAGCAGTACGGCTCCTTCGCGGAACTCCACCCGCCGCGACATACCGCGGCCGAACACCACCCCTCGCGACTGCTCGACTACGCGCGCTTCGCCAACGCGAGCGTCGTCGACTACAACGAGATGCAGGCGGACATCCTCCGTGAAGCGAACGACGAGTGGTTCGTGACGCACAACTTTATGGGTCACTTCGACACCCTCGACGCCTTCAGCGTCTCTGAATCGCTTGATTTCGCCACCTGGGACTCCTACCCGACTGGCTTCGCACAGGACCGAAACACCGAGTCGGTCACCGAGGATCGCCTCCGCGCGGGCGACCCCGACCAGGTAAGTCTCAACCACGACCTCTACCGCGGCTCAGCCGGCTTCTGGGTGATGGAACAACAGCCCGGCGACGTCAACTGGCCGCCGCGCTGCCCGCAACCCGGCGAGGGCGCGATGCGTCTGTGGGCCCACCAGGCGGTCGCCCACGGCGCGAACGTCGTCTCGTACTTTCGGTGGCGTCGCTGTCGGCAAGGCCAAGAGCAGTATCACGCCGGCCTGCGAAAACACGACGGCTCGCCCGATCGGGGCTACGAGGACGCCACCCGCGCAGTCACGGAGTTCGAGTCGCTCGGCGACCTCAACGGTGTCGACGCGCCCGTGGCACTCACGTTCTCCTACGACGACCTGTGGGCGCTCGCCGAGCAACCCCACGCCCTCGACTTCGACTACTGGGGGCTCGTCGGCGCGTTCTACCGCGCCCTCCGAGCGCGAGGCGCACAGGTCGACGTCGTCGAGCCCGCGACTGACCTCGACGGTTACGAGGCCGTCGTCGCCCCGACGCTCCACCTCGCGGACGAGTCGCTTGCGGCCCGACTCGAATCGTACGCCGACGACGGCGGGCACCTGCTTCTGGGGCCGCGATCGGGGTACAAATTGCCGGGCAATCGGCTCCAGTCCGACCTCGCACCCGGTCCGCTCGCCTCGCTCGTCGGCGGCTACGTCGACCAACACGAGAGTCTCCCCGAGTCGGTCGACACCACGCTAATCTATCGCGGCGACGCGTACGACTACCGGACGTGGGCCGAGTGGCTCCGCCCGGAGACCGCGGATGCGGTCGGTGAGTACACCCCTGGAACGGCCGGTGGGCGTCCAGCCGTACTCGACCATATCGTCGGCGACGGCTCGGTCACCTACTGCGGCGTCTGGCCCGAGTCGGAGCTGGCGGACGCGCTCGTCACCGACCTCCTCGACCGCGGCGGCGTCGCTTACAGCGACCGGCTCTCGGAGACTGTCCGCGTCGCCGAGCGCGACGGCCACACGTGGGTGCTCAACTTCGGCGGCGACCCCATCGAGGTGGACGCCCCCAGCGGTGCCGAATGGCAGGTCGGAGACGCGTCGATTCCCGGCTACGGCGTCGGCGTTGTCGACGTTGCGGTGACTGACCTGTCCGTCCAGTAGCGGCTGCGTATGGGCCTCGTCGGGTGCCCGACCCTCTCGTTTTCAGCGCCGGAGAACGACCACTCGCCTTGTGCCTCCGTATCGCTGAGATACGATAATCAGTATGTAGCGACGGACCTACCTTCGCGGCGCGGCCGCCGCCGGCGTGCTCGGCACAGCGAGTTGTCTCGGATTGGGGGACTCGAATTCCGACGTCGCGCTAAAGATGTCTGGCAGACTGCCCGGCCACTTGTCTGGCCGGTCGTTGGCGGCAGCCGGGCTGTAGCGCCCAGAATTCGGCCTCTTACGCACTCGGACCAATCAGCACAACGTGCTCTGTGGCACGGAGCGATTCTCGGTCTCTTGCGCCCCATACTTGTTTCACGCTCGCTGGGAATAGCAGAATTTCCATCGAATTAGTGCATACGAACGCTATCTCACATTCACTCCCGAATCATCCATATTCTGTCAAGAATTGTCTGCTGAATAGAGCGGGTGAGTTCAGCAGACCAACTGCGATACATTCGACTCACATCGGATACTGCACGATTGTGTGCCGAGCGCGTCCTCTCTCCCGGCCTATTCGATATGGGGGTTCGCCCTTGCATAGTATCAACAGGTATTCTGTCTCGGAGGAATTTCCTCTGAACGATGCAGCGCCGAACCATCCTCGGACTGGCGATCAGCGCCGGGGCGGTCGGCGTGCTCGGGGCCACAGCTATAGTAGCGTTTGCAAGTCTTACTCACTCGATCGCACGACGGCGGGCGATCGGATGAGCAATCAGTTGCAAACGCTACTATAGGGTCGCCGACGAGCCCTCCCTTCCACCGGCCACCTACGCACAGGAGCCGGTAGCTTCGACGGATGAACGAAACAGTCTCGTCGTGGCCACCGACACGACGACGGCGGGGAGCGAAACGTACGGGACCGTTCGACAGTTCGCGTCGGTTCTCGACCTCGAATCGACCGGCCACTACGCCCTCGTTACCAAGTCTGCTACTGAGTTCGGGGTACCAAGCGGACGGTCTTCAGACAGCTCCGAACGCTAAGTGTCTCACCTGCACGCAACGATTGATAGTGATTGCCCTCACTGTTTACCGCCGAACGCCGTTACCGGGGGTGGCGTTCGGCGGTAAGAGACGAGAGTAATCACTATGAGTGAGGCAGGTTCGGTGACCGACTCGCGTGCTATATGCGATGCACCCGAATTGAAATTGGTGACTGAAGACCATCTCTGATAATTTGGAAGATAGTTATTTATCTCCATCTATCCTTGTTAATGCATGGCACAGGCTTCGTACGGAAAAGCGGATTTCGGCCAGGGCGGTCTGAATACGCAACTCGACGTCGATTCACTTCTTAAAGAGATCGACCTCGATCGGGCCGAAATCGACTGGCGCAAGGACTTCATCGACTTTGACCAGGACGACGTTCGTCGCTTGCAACGGTACGAAGACGCCTTCCGGGCAAACGCCGACCAGGTCGCGGAGGACTTTTACGAGAACCTCACCGACTACGACCAAACTGTTGAGGTCATAGGGCGGTCAGAGAAAACCGTCGAGCAACTCAAGCGCACGCAGTCCGCCTACCTCGTAACGCTCGCTACCGGCGACTACGGACAGGACTACTTCCGTGATCGGGCCCGCATCGGCAAAATCCACGACCTCTTGAACATGCCGATGAAACACTATCTCGGCCAGTACGGCGTTTACTTCGACCTCATCCTTCCGATCGTTGGTGATCGTCTCACCGAGGCGCTTACCGACCGGCTCACCGGAACCGAAACCGACGGCGGAGCGGTTCCCGACCAAGCAGGACATACTGACGAGACATCCGCCGCAAGCAGTGAGAACCCCGCCACTGGCTCGTCCGCGAACACGATTGGGACTATCATCGCAGAAGAGGTCAACGACACGATTCAGGACCTGCTCGCAATCCTTCGTATCATCAATCTCGATATGCAGGTCGTCACGGACACGTACATCCACTCCTACAGTCAGCAACTGGAAGAACAGATCGACCGGAACGAGCGGCTGATGGCAGACGTCCAAGAGGATATCCGGAATCCGGTCGAGGATCTGAAAATGACCTCTGAAGATGTCGCTGGCAGTGCGTCGGAAATCTCTGACACGGCCGAGGCACAGGCCGAGCAGATGGACGAAATCGCCTCCGAGGTATCGAATCTCTCGGCGACCGTCGAAGAGGTCGCATCGACCGCCGATCAGGTAGAAGCCACGAGCAACCAGGCCGAGGAACTCGCCCAAGACGGCCAAGCGGCCGCGGAGGACGCCACTGCGGTGATGACCGATATCGGCGATGCTGCCGAGACGGCCCGCGACGATATGCGCCAATTACAAGATGGCATCCAAGAGATCGACGAGTTTGCCGACGCTATCAACGACATCGCCGAACAGACGAACATCCTCGCGTTGAATGCACAGATCGAAGCGGCCCGTGCCGGCGAGGCTGGCTCGGGCTTTGCCGTCGTGGCAGAGGAAGTCAAGAGCCTGGCCGAAGAGTCCCAAGACTCCGCCAACAGTGTCGAACAGCACATTGCAACCGTTGTGAACGACACTGATGAGACAGTCGAAAGTCTCACCGAGATGACCGACCAGGTCGAACGAGGCATCGATCGGGTACAGGATGCGATGGCTAACCTAACTGACATCGCCGAGGCCGTCTCGGAAACCGCCGACGGCATCAGCGAAGTATCGAACGCGACCGACGACCAGGCGGCGAGCAGCGAAGAAATCGCCGCAATGGTTGACGAGATCGTCGAACAGGCGGAGCGCGTGGCCGGAGAGGTTGACGAGGTTGCTGCGGCAAATCAAGAGCAGGCGGCGATGGTCAACGAAGTCGAAGACACGGTCGCCAAGCTGACAGAGAGCCAAACAGCAACTGACGGTGGCCAGGCACTGTACACGAGCGAGGCGTCACCGGACGACGTGTCGCTCCCAGAAGACTTACCCGACGGGATGCCCGATTTCGTCGTCGAACAGCTCTCTGACGATCAACTCCGAAAAATCGCCCGTGGCGAACTCGACCCCACAGACGTGATGTGATTGTATGAAGGTCAGAGGTCACTTGTGTGTACCACTCAACCAGCGGTTTGTCTTATGACAAGGTGTTTTACTGACGGGATCGACCCTTTTGATGTGGCGACATCGAACAATACCCTTCAGACACGATCACCCTCAGTGCTCTGATGAATTGGAGGAGTTCCTCGGTAACCGTCCCGAAGTCCGGCGATGATATGGAGCGGTCGCTGTCACTGTTGGGTTCTTGACGGCCATCATACCGATCGGTATCCGGGTCAGTGGCTCATTCAGTGGTCCCGGTAGAAACATGAAAGCCCTCGGCTTCACGCTGCTTTTGCTGCTGGTCAGTGGAATAGTCGCGCTGATCCTCCTGATCGTCGCAGGCTATCGCGGCGCGGGTCTTTTCGTCTGTGTGGCGATTCCCACGTGTTTGATCCCCAGGTCCGACATCGCCAACTGGACGTCCGCAGACACGCTCCGGTGGACCCTCTAGCAGTGGAATGGCTCTCTACTCGGTGTACTGCTCGAACTCCCCGTCGGGGTAACTGGATATCTGGTCGGTACTGGCATCCGCCAACTTCGTGAGTCGCTCCTGATTACCCAATTTGGACTGACCGATTCGAGTGCCGAACAATAGCCGGTGAGTCACCGCTGAATTCGCACTGTGTGTTCAGCAGGCCGTTACGAATATCACCGCAATCTGGTAGAATCTACAGCGGTACGTTGGCATACAATCTCTCACGGCTGATTCGGCGGTGAGACCGTGAAAGAAACACCGTGGCAACCCTTCTATGACACTCTGTTTCCAAGATAGGTGAGATGCCGATACACCTCCACCGCGACATCCCCAACGACGCCTGCGTCAAACAAGTCACGGTCAAGCAGGAGAAATCGGGCGAGTGGTACGCCATCTTCGGCATCGAAACGGAAGGAAGATGACGCGCCCGAAAAACCCGCGTTGGACGAGATTGACCGTGAAGATATGGTCGGCATCGACGTAGGCATCATCAAGTACGCCCACGACACCGACAGCACGATGGTCGGCAGTCTTGAGCTCGAATCCGAGTACGAGCGGCTCAAACGCGAGCAGCGAGCGTTGAGCCGCAAACAGGAAGGCTCACAGAACTGGCACGAGCAACGCCGCCGTATGGCCCGCATCCACGCCCGCATCGTACGGAAGCGTCGAGACTTCCTGCACAAGTTGTCGGCGTACTACGCTCGGGAGTACGACCTCGTAGCGGTGGAAGACCTCGACGTTCACGGGATGATGCAACTGCCGTCGAACAGTCGGAACCGAGCGTCGGCGTCGTGGCGGACGTTCATCGACTTCCTCGAATACAAGTGCGACCGAGAGGGCACACATTTCGTGAAAGTCGAACCTGAAGGCACGACCCAGGAGTGTGCCGAGTGCGGTGTCGAGATTGAGAAGGAGTTGTGGGTGCGCGAGCATTCCTGCCCGACCTGTGGGTTCGAGACTGACCGTGACGAGAACGCCGCGTACAACGTGCTTCAACGTGGTCTTCGGGAGCTAGGTTTGTGACACGCCGAAGTGACGCCTGCGGAGACTGCACTCCCTACGTCCACGACTAGTCGGTCGTCCAACGTCGTGGATGCAAAGTGCGTCGTTGAAACAGGAAGCCCCACCCTCAAGGAGCGAACGGCAGTAGCCGTGAGCGAGTAGGGTGAAGTAGTTCACTCTTGGTGTAGCGTTACCGGTCAGTTGATTCAGCTCGCTGATACGTATTGAGCCGACCGCTACGATCGACGATGATCTGTCCTTCCTCTTCGAGCTTCCGGAGTTTGTTGTAGATCTG
>NZ_JBNTJW010000024.1:0-13788 GCF_051195055.1 Halobellus sp. EA9
ACGTCCAGCTCTGACTTTTATCGATGGCATCGGCTAATTCGCCAACAGAGTAGGACTGATCCCGCAAACAGTCGATTGCCCGTAGCTCCGCTTCTCTCATATATTCTAATTCCACCGATGTATTTATAATTATATTGGTGAGAGTGGAATACAGACACCGGACGCTCAGTGTGGGTCGTCAAATGGTGAGTTTCACAGCACCAATTGAGTTATCGACCCCCTCTATTGTGCGGCTTCTTTGATTGCTGCCGGTTTGACATCGCAGCGACCTCGGTTGCTATTTGTGAATAGTTTGCTATTCATACTCTTCAGCGCGTGACGGAGCGATGTTTGATTAACCAACAAGTCTATGCCAGTACGCACTTTGTTGGTTAACACGAGGCGACCGCTAATGTCCTACGAGCCACCGACGCCGCCAGCCGAACTGCCGACAGAGATCGTCGACACGCTCAACAGCTACTCGCCAGACCAGCTCCAGCATATCGCACGCTATGCCGAGGAGTTAGCAGAGCACAAAGCTCGCGAAGCGCGTCTCGAAAAGGAGTCGGAGGACGACGAGATCGACGACCGACCTGATGATCTTCCGGACGAGGTTCCGTCGAAGGCAACGATCACGATCAAGGAGATTAACGACAACCGCTACTACTACTGGCAGTGGAGAGAGGGGGACAAGGTCACGTCCAAATATAAAGGGCCAGTCAATCCGGACGAATGAGGGGTCAATACATCCGATTATCGATTTCCCACACCCCGTGTGCAAAGTGTAAATGTGCTGTATATCGACGATAGAGAGTTATTAGGCTGGTTTCGTATAGTGAATATGGCCTACAATCCGTGGGATGACACAGACGTACTGGACTCCGTGTAAGAGATGAATTGAGTAACAAGTCGAGCGGGAACACCCCGTGTGCAAAGTGAAATTCGAACGGTGAACATTAAGAGAACCGGAGACTGAACCGATTTTCACTTCGATGACGGGGGGATGGTCGACCCTGCGTTTACACTTCGATAGAGGGGTGTGTCCGGATGAGACCATCCGAAACACATCGATAGAGGGGTGCCTGCTGGGACTGACAGCATCTACTGATGAGAGTGAATTACGAAATCGGTCAATCGGGTAGAAAATCAGCTTATGCAAAAATACTGCATTTCAACCCCTCTAAGTGCATATTACATGTCGATAGAGGGGTGTTTGGGACACATCACGGCGAAGATCAAGTTATCCCTCAATGTTATTCTATTATCAATTGGGATTTGCTATCAGACCCAACATACACTTCGATAGAGGGGTGTCAGGTAAGTCTAAGTTTGGTTCCTGATCTGGGCTTTGACGACGGACTGGACCTCGTCTTCAGAGACCATCTCAAGTCGTGAATCCTCACGAAGCGTTTCCAGAATCGTGTCCGGTCGCTCCGCAAACTGAAACTCCAGAAACATCCCGGAACTTGGACCGTGGCTCCGTCGCTCAAAGTCAACAAGTGAATACGTGGTCAATTCCTTCATTTTGTTCACATATGTTTCTTGGTGATACTGATCGGCATCGATAGCCTCGGTGAGGAACTGGTAGACTCGATATCCCGTCGTACTCCGGGCAGCACCAGTATCAGTTTCTGCTGCGACGGCCGCCGTTGCATAGAGACACAATTTCTTTTGGGTGCTGATACCGCGAACGACTTCGAGAACGCGGTTCTTTTCGACTTTCGCCTGTGCGGCTCGTACGTGCTCCTCACGGACGCGTGTATCGCCCTGCCGTTCGGCGAGTTCGCCAGCAACCCGGATCAGATCAATCGCTTTTCGCGCATCCCCGTGTGTCTGGGCGGCAAAGGCGGCTGCGAGCGGGATCACATCGTCATCGACGACGTCTTCGTAGAATGCATCCTCCCGTCGCCGGAGGATTGATTGTAGCTGATTCGCGTCGTAGTCGTCGAAATGAACGTCCTCTGGCGTAAACGAGCTGACTGCACGGCTGCCGACGGCGTCCATCATTTTCGTGTCATTCGAGATCGCGACGACAGACACGTGGGCACTCAGTTCGTTGTTTGCGCCGGCGCGGGAGAGTTGATACAAGAGTCGGGAGAACGCCGGCTCTTGTTTGTCTCGGCGACCCACAAGCATATCCAGTTCATCGAGGACGAAGACGACGGAATCGAAATTCTCGTTGACGATTCGATAGAGTTCGTCCCATTTTTCTTTCGTCGCGACGCCGTGTTTTGGGACCTGGATATCGACGTTCGCCTCATCTGCAGCCTGTTGGACGAGTTCATACACTGCAACGCCGAGCGTATCGAGATCCTGGCAGTTGACTTCGATCGTCCCGAACTGGATATCACGAGAGTCACAGATCCGACTGATGTTGTTACAGACGGCCTTCGTTATGAGCGACTTGCCCGTGCCCGAGGGACCATACAGGAACAGGTTCGGCGGCCGATTGTCGCCGAGGGCGACACGGAGCATCTTGGTGACTTCCTGCAGTTGTTCGTCCCGACCGACGATCCGGTCTTCTTCGACGACATAATTCGGATCTAAAAGGGATCGGTCTCGAATGAGTCCCTCCTCATCGTCGAACTCCAGCAGCATATCCTCGATCGACTGTGCCGATTTCTCGGTGGTTGTCGTCGATTCCGAGATGTCCTCAGGATGGGTCGAATCCGGGCGATCTTCCGAAACGTCCGATTCAGTAGATTCAGAACGGAAATCGGTGTTCGTGATAGTCTCATCCTCCGGTGTTCTCGAATCAGCTCGAGAACGGTCGGAGTCGTCAGTTCCCATACGGAAGGCCATACAACCAAGTTACAAAAAGATTCCCACCCCTATCGAAGTGTGATCATACGCATCAGGTTGTGATTCTACGTGAATTCAAAAATTCAATCGTTGGTTGAGAATCGTATTCCCAACGTCCGACGAAGTGTTAACTCAGTCGGTGGATACAGAGACACACCCCTCTATCGATGTGTTCGCCGTGTCGATGGGGTGGGGAGGGCTACTGGATGGTATCTTCAGTTCACACTGTCGTTGGTATCCTTCTTCGCTCGAATTGTACCTACGAGCCGATTAAATCCCCGAACCTTGAGAAAAGAATCTCTTTCTTTTCTTCTATCTTTCTAGAACACACTCACACACACCTCTATCGATGTGTTCGATGTGTCGGCTTTCTCTCCTCCTAACCGGTTTCAGTTCTCGTTAGCATAGATTCGCTTTACGGCAAATAGAGCAACGCTACTCGAGAATTTCTCCAATTCAATGATGTCGCTATCGTTTGGATTCGGTCAAAACACCTATCGTCCACCTATGGAACACATCGATAGAGGGGTGTCTGTATTTTCGGCTAGCTTCGCTTCTCGGGTCGCGGTCGACTTCTCCACGACTAGTGGCGTGACCTTTCGGCTCGGTTCCCTGGGGACCAGCGCAAAACACATCGATAGAGGTGTGTCGCCTGCTGCCGTGTTCTTTACCACCTGCCGTCCCCGTCCCACCGTGATCAGGTAATCTCGGCTTGGCCCTATTGGGTTGCACCGGAGTCCAGCAGTACGTGGCCGGAAACGATATTAACCAACACAATCCGATATTCCCGGAAATATTGGTTAATCCTCGTGATTCAGGGTAAAGGAAGTCAGGTTCGTTTTTCGAATCTCAGCGATCTTCTGCCGGATATCGTTGCGGCCCCAGCCAAGCGGTGCCAGCACACTCTCGACAGCTCTGACGAGCTGCGTCTTGTAGTACGACGCGTCGTACGACTCGATCTCCTCGTGAGCCAACGCGACTCGGTCTCGCGAACTCTTCTCGTCGTCGACGACCACGTACTCGATGTCCTGTCCCGGGTGGATGGCGAGGTCCTGATCCCGAGCCCGCTTCAGCGCCGCCACGTTCTGTGTGTTCTGCGTGTACCCTTCCAGCGGCTTGGAGACACGATTCCGTTCGACGAGCTGGTCGACCGGCACCATCCCAGCGTGGAGGCGACTGATCGCATCCTGAAGACAGTCGAGTACGGTGCCCGGAGATCGAGTCGCGTCGAGCCGTTCGAGACAGTCCCGCTGGACGTCCTCGATGAACGGTGGGGTCGAACGCTGCCGGGCTTCGATACCGCGTATCTTGAACTCGTCGTCGCCGGCGACCTTCCCGAAGTACTTCGTCAACGCGCCGGCGTCGTTCTCGCGCTGCGGCACGAACGCCACCCAGTCGTAGTGGGCCTCGTGTTCGAGCCGAATCTCGACCTCTTCCGTGATTGCCGTCGCGAGCGTCTCGAGGTCCTCGCGGTCATCGTCGTCGACGTCAGGATCCGGCGTCACCCAGATGGAGTCGACGATGCCGTGGACGACGCGCCAGCCGCCGGCTTCCAGTCGCTGTTTCGCCGTCAGCAGAATCTCGCGAGCAAACGCGTTGATCGCCTCGTGACACTCGATACGGCCGAACTTCGCGTTGCTGAACCCCTGATACCCAAAGCAAGCGACGAGGATCCACTTCAGCGCTCCCGACCGCCCCTCGAGTTCTGCCAGTCGGTCCCCGTCGGGGTCGTCTCGATCCTTCTCGTGACGGATGGCCGCCTTGATCTCGTCGCGCGCGTCGATGATCGGCTGTAGGACGTCGACGAGGTAGCCCCGGTCGTCGCAGATCGAGTATCCGAGGCCGGGGACGTCCTCGCGGTCGCTGTGGCAGTCACACCGGATGACGTCCGGTGAGACGTTGCGGGTACAGATGATGTTCGGATAGAGGCTCGAAAAGTCGAGCTCGTGAACGTCGTCGTGAACCCCAACCTCAGGGGCAAAAATGAACCCGCCGCGGTCGGCGTCGTGGAGCGTCCCCATCGGCTTGTAGAACTCGTGGCGCCAGGAGTTCCACGGGACCAAGACGTTGTGCTCGTGGACTTCCCGGATCTGAATCGCCGTGAGGACGTTCCCGATCGACGCCCACGCGAGCTCCTGGACGGGCTTTTTCGAACGCGACACGAGGTCAAGGACGCCGTCGAGATTCGTCTCCCCATAGAAGAACGTGTTCGACTCGTCGATGATCGCACGGCCAGGCACGTTGTATCGTGCCGGCGAGTGGCCAACACGGCCGTAGCTAGAGTACGTCGATCGGCGTGCGAGTGTCTGGTAGTCGGGGTCAGGCCATCGGCCCAGGCTGAAGTCTTCGATGCCAGCGGCCGCCGCCATCTCGGAGAGTGTCGGCACGATCTCGCTCGTCGAACAGACCAAGACGTCGGGATCGTGGGCCGCGAGCGCTTCCTGGACGGCGGTGAGCATATCGAGCGGTGAGCCAGCGACGGTCACTCCGTTAACGGACAGCTCCCGGTAGCCATCGGTATCCGTACTCGTCTCGGAGACCGGCACGCCGAGCCGGAGCGTCGACAGCTCACCTGCTGGAGTCGGATCGACACTGGCCTCCAGACAGTACCGAAATTCCCGCGAGAAATCAACGTTGAAGCACGCCAGCTCGCCAACTGGATAATCCGACAGCTGGCGCGCCTGCCGGGCGAGTGGAGTGACGCGATCGATATGGGCGACATCGACGGCGAGGACCGCTTCTTCGTCTCGTCGAAATCCCGGACGGCGCTCAACCATCTCGGTCGCGACGACGTCCGGGTGCTGCTCATACACCGATCGGAGCGCTGTGAGATCGAGGTCGGCAGCAGGGTCACGAGCGGCGACGTAGAAGCGCGGCGTGTAGTCGTCGCGTTCGGTTACGGTAGCACCGTCTGGAGTCGTCTCCCACTCGAGGACGCGCCCGTTGTCCAGGAAATCGATCGTGAACGGCATCTATCGCACTATCACTGTCGAACGGCCGATAAGCGATGGCGTGTCGTTTCCGGAGTTCAATGAATAGGTTCGGGACCGCTTAGAGTACCGTTTTCTCGCCGCTGGCCTGTACGTCCGCGTTTCCGCAACGAGTTCCGGGAACCGCCAGCCGGACGCTCTCGGAGATGCACCGCTCGAATGTGCAGGCGTCACCGAGGCAGTCGGAGCAGAAGAGAAATCTGAAACAACGCCTCACGCAATCGGATCGAGCGACTTCATCGAGAAATCCGACTTCGAGCAGTACCGTTCTGCCAGTGCCATCAGTGCCCGGGTGCGCCGGATATCGGCCACGTTGTGGACAACGAGCGGTTCGAAGAGGCCGTCCTCCCAGACGGAGACGGCCTCACGGCTGTCGGAGAACGGATCAAGTTCGTTCAGTCCGGCGCCGAGCAATTCCTCGTAGACACCACTCAAGGAGTCGTTGCTAGTATTGAATCGAGTCTCGAAGACGTCCATCACGTCGACGTACGGGAGCGCGCCGAAGGGCCACTCGAGGCCGTGCCTGCAGTGTCGCGTCCGCAGAAACGGCAAGTCGAACCCGCCATTCCACCGCTCACCGTTGTACGCGACGAGTTTCGCGTCACGCTGCCTGAGCGTCGCGGTGACGAACGTCGCCAGATCTGTCAGGAGATCCTGTTCGCTGTCGTGGAGCGAGAGCTGGACCGGCGCCTGATAGTGATTGCTCTCGTCTCTTCCCGCCGAACGCCGTCACCGGGGGTGGCGTTCGGCGGTAAACAGTGAGAGTAATCACTATGAAAGGTCTCGTTCAACCGCTCAGCCAGATTTTCGGGCGGTGTCGTTCCCCCAGTGTTGAGAAACACCCGGGACGCCACCACCGAGTCGAATCCGATCACTGTGAGTTCGTCTGCGGTCTCAAATCCCGTCGTCTCGATATCGAAGGCGACCGTCATCAACTCGGTCATTCCGCTCCTCCCGTGTCACGGTCGGCGGCTGGACGCGATGATTCGTCCTCAGGTTCGGACACTCGCCGTTCGAGTGCTGCCAGGCGCTCCTCGTGGTCCTCGAGGCGTGCTTCCTGTTCGAGGTCGATACTGACTAGTGCTGGTAACAGCGGTGTCTGGTGGTTCAACAACCCGCTTGCATCGGCGTGCGCGCGTGCATACTCGAACAAGCGATCGAACCGGGGCTGATCGCGCCCTCGGAGCGCTCGCCGGAACGTCGCCCAGCGTTCTTCGATCGCCCGCAAGGCGTCACGATAGGTCGGATTGGTCCGGCCCATCCTACGGCCCCCCGGCCGGCGCCGTGTCGAGCCACGCGTCCTGAAGAGGCGCCGCTGGAAGCGTCATCCGTTCGCCCGATGGCGTGACACTGGAACCGACCGTCGACGCCGGGCGGGGCTGTGCCGTATTTCGGGCCGACTCTATGCCCACCTGTTCGGCTCGAATCCCGAGCAGCTGGCGCCAGTACGCAAGCGTGGTCTGGTAGTACGAGCCGTCGTCGACAGGGTAGACTAGCGTCTCGAAATCCTCGCCGACGAACCGGGGCCCGAATCGGGTCTGCTTGCATCGTAGCCGGTGCTGGGCGGCCGCCTCGATCGGTGCTGCGAACTCGTCGGCTGCCGTCCGGGTCATCAACACGGGCACGTCGTAGGCATCAGCGTACGCCGTCAAGCGGGCGAGCGTCCGTGCCTGGAGTGTACGCGCCTGCCGCTCGGGGAGAACATCCGCCGCACGGTACTGGGCATCGAGCGCTGGTGCGACGAGAAGCGACGGCGTGACCGGAGTATCCTCACGAATGGTCCGCGCTACGGCGTCGGAGAGCCCACAGACGGCGCCGTAGTGCTGGTACGGCGTGAACCCGCGAGCGACGCTGATACGGTCGAGCAACTGAGGACTGGGGGAAAGCTGTGCGAAGCTGGTGGTCGTCGCGTAGCCTCGGGCATCGATCCAGAACGCCGGCCCGTCGTGGAGCAGCAGGTGATCTAAGACTAGGGAGTGGACAACTGGGACGCCACGTGACTGTTCGAGATCGAGCAACACCAGCCCATTATCGAGCGAGGGCAATAGCGACGCGTCCGTTCCCGGGTCCACCCGTTCGACGAGGTCTCGGTTCTGCTCTGCTGGCCGGGTCAGACGATGAACTGCCATCGCGTCCTCGTCGGCTGAGTCAGTGTGTCGTTGCTGACGCATACACTATCAGACACACGAGACTCCGATAAGCGACGGCGTGGCGTTTCCGGAAACTACCGAGAAGCGGATCCCCTCCCATCTTACTGGTCCGGACGGTCGCTTCGAGCGGGAGTAGCCGATTTCCGGAATCGGTTCCGGTTGCTCAGTCCTAGGCCCTGATGGATCCGTCGCCCAAGGACCGATCGCTCAGTATAGGGCAAGCAGTTACCAAACCGGCTATCGATTTGTCCGAAATGTGCCAAAAACTGCCTGCTGAATATAGAGGATGTAGTCAGCAAGCCGTCGTTATCCGTCTCACGCCGTCACCACCGCAACGACCGCTTGGTATGTGATCTTGAGCGGTCGCCGTTTCGTGAACGAGGATCTCATAATCAGCAAAGGGAGAATGTTGGACTATCGAACCCGACCTGCTACAATCTATCCTCTGGAACGGCGAGACAGTGGTCGATATCCGCAAGCGACTTCATCTCCAGGACGTTGTAGGCCGCGTCAAGATCCGCTGCAATTGTCCTGAAATCGGGCAGTGGGTCGTGCGAATCTGTCGTTCCGTCGTTGTCGTGGAGGTGTGCGACGACCACATCGTCGCCCACGGCGTCGAGAAGATCGGCGAGTGAGACACCGGTCGCCTTCGCGTGCCCGACGTCCAGTGTGACCGATGGCCGAGGCGCCCCAGCGGCGACATCGTCGAGGAGAGCAGCGAAGCGCTCGGGCCGGGCAGTAAACCGCTTCTTCTGGTCCTTGTCACGCTGGTTCTCCACGCAGAGTGGAATACCGACGTCGTCTGCGAGGCGTGCACACTCGCGCAGCGAACGTACTGCCGCGTCACGATTGGCGTCGCGGACTCGTTCCGGATAGTGCGATCGGAATGTGCCACCGTGTACGACGACCGCGTTAGCTCCGGCAGTCTCGGCGGTACGGATTGATTGTTTCACGGCCTCGACTGCTCCCGCGCGAAGTGTCTCGTTCGCGCTCGCGAGATTGCAGTCTCGATGGGGGGCGTGGTAGGAGACGGTAACGTCGTACTCCTCACTGACGTCACGCACGTGCTCGGGCGCTGGCGCGTCGGGATATGTATCGAGGTAGCCCTGCCGAAGTTCGACGTGTGAGAGGTCCCGCTCGTCGAGAAACGCGACGAACTCCTCGAAGGAACAATCGAACCGGAGATCCATCGAGGCGCCGAATCGTTCGGTCATCGATCCCGCGCCCGGACGAGTCGATCACCGTCGAGGTGGGGGACGACATCTCGGGCATTGATCGCTGTCGCATACTCGTGGAGGTCTTTCCGGCGGACCTCGTGTTTCTCCGCGTACCCCGGCCCCTTTGCAGCCTCCAGGAGCGCGACGAAGTGGGCACGTTCGTCGGCCGTCAGGGGACGTTCACGGAGGTAGCGATCAATGAGGACTGCTCCGAGCAGATCGTCCGTCGTTTCCTCACCGCGTGAGCCAGCCGCGACGACGAACGTGGGCGCGTCGCGTTCGCGGAGATATTCGGCAACTGCGACTGCGTTCGTGTATCCCCCGACAAACACATCGATGTCCTCACTGCCGCGGTCGCTGAGTGTAGTCACTGCCGCGCCGCCGTTCTTCGACGTCATCGCAGTCGGAGTGTCAGTGACATCGAAGCGCTGGACGTAGCTCGGTGAGTTGAAGAAGTCGTAGCCCTCGTGTGGTTCGTAGTCGTCGGTCTTGCCGCCGCCGATGAGCGCTTCAGGGACCTCCTCCTGAAACTCGAACTCGTCACCACGTTCGTCTGTCACGTGGACGTACGCAGCACCGTTTCCGAGGAGTTCGGTGACAGTTGTTGAAAAGTGCGTCACGTCGACGACGACGTAGTCGCCTGCAGGCGGGTCCGCGGGGATCTCGCTCCGACTGCGGAGGATGCGATCACTGACCGAGAGTTCGCGTTCGGCGTGCACACCGCTGACGACCCCCTCGACCGTTGAACCGGTTGCTATGAGTGGCATAAAGGGTCCTAGACTTCTCAGCAGCTTGCAATACTTCGATAGAGCTATCGAGAGTACCTGTTTCACCTATTATAAGACGTTATTACCATTCTCAGGAAATCCGCGCCCGTCAACCGGACAATGAACGTCACCAAGTCACTCACGCCGAACGTGACCGCATCGTCCAACAAACGGATGATGGTGTTCATCCTCGTGCTCACGCTGTCTGGGCTCGAAAACACCATCGCCGAGCTCATCCCCGAGCCCACGCTCGGTCCGATTGAACTCGGAATTTCGAGCTTTATTTTCCTCCCGCTCGCACTCGTTTTCCTCTTTCCTTACATCGAGGCGGCACTCGCCGTCCCACTCGGCGAGATCGTGTTTACCGAGTTCCTGCTCGGCGAGTTCGGCGGACTCGGCGAGTTTGGTGAGGTAGCCATCGTCACTGCGTTCGTCTACGTCGCTGCACAGATGGTTCACGACCTTACCAACCCCCGCCAAGTGTTCCTCGCAGCCGTCTTCGCAAAAATCGGGGCTCAAATTCCTGCGACTCTTCTCGATATGGGTGTTATCTGGGTCGGCGCCGAAGAGTTCGAGGCCGTCGCCGGTCTCCCTCAGAGCGTCTTCATTATTGAGGTCGTCGATATGATTCCGGAGGCGATCATTACCGGCCTCATCTTCGGTGCGATCCCCACGATGTACCTCGTGCCCGCACTCTATGGGAAGGTTGAGCCGCTACTGGGTATCGAACCACGGCCGCGGTCGGACGCGAGTATGTTCGCCGATGTCGGCGTCGCACACTTGCTCGTCCTTGTCGGCGCGTCCGTCCTCGCGTTCTTCCTCGCGACCGCCGGCTTCTTTTTCGGCATCCCTATGATGGAGACCGAGGCGCTCCCGAACATCGGTGCGCTCGTCGGCCTGAGTGCAGAAGATGGCGGTGCTGGCATCTTCGTTTCGCTCATCCTTGCGTTCCTACTCCTGCTCGCCGTCGTCGCGTGGGGGCGCTCGGACGACGCGTCCGAACGTGAGCCCGAGACACTCTCTTCCCGTGAGTGACAGATGAGCAATGTGCCCCTTGTCCGCGTCGAAGACTACTCGTTTCGCTACCCTGGAAGCGACGAGTTCATACTCGACGGCGCCAACCTGACCGTCGAATCCGGTGAGTTCCTCGCCGTGCTCGGTGGGAACGGCAGCGGGAAGACGACACTGTGTAAGACGTTCAACGGCCTGATTCCACACTTCTTCGAGGGCGAACGCCGGGGCCGTGTACTCGTCAACGGGACGGACACGGAGACCGTCGACGTCGGGACGCTCGCGACGTGCGTCGGCTACGTGTACCAAGACTTCGAAAACCAGCTCGTTCAGCCGACTGTCCGGCGTGACGTCGAATTCGGCCCGCTAAACTACGGATTCGATGACTACCACGAACGCGCCGAACGAGCACTCGAACAACTCGATATCGCGAATTTGGGCGACGACTTCATCTGGGAGTTGAGCGGTGGCCAGCAACATCTCGCAGCGATAGCGGGCGTGCTCGCACTCAACCCGGACGTGCTGGTCGTCGACGAACCGGCAGCACAGCTTGACCCGCAGAACGCCGCGTATGTCTACGACCAGCTCGCGACACTCGTCGAAGACGGCCGCACAGTCGTCGTCATCGAGCACGACACAGAACTCGTCGCCGAGTACGCCGACCGCGTCGTCCTCGTCGACGACGGTCGGATCCATTGGTCGAAGCCGACGGCAGAGGCACTGAACCGTCTTGAGGACCTCCGTGAGCGCGACATCCACCCACCGCAGGTGACCGAACTGGCTGATCGGCTTGACGTGCGAATGGCTGACCGTACACAACGACCAGTCACGGTCGACGAGTTTGTCGCAACGGTCGATACGCCGCGTCGAACGACTCCCGACGGTGGTGCCAACGAGCCGACGCGTTCTACCGAGTCGATAGTCTCGGTCGAGAACGTGACTTACCAGTATCAGACGATGGATGCCGCGGAAACGCCGGTCTTCGATGGCCTTTCGCTCTCTATGAGCGCGGGTGAGAACGTTGCCCTCGTCGGTTCGAACGGCTCCGGAAAATCGACTCTGATGAAACTCCTCACTGGCCTGATTCGGCCAGATGACGGGAGGATCGAAGTCGTGGGGCACGACACCACTGAGACTTCACCTGAGATGCTGGCTGATGATGTCGTCTACGTCCACCAGCGGCCCGAGGAGATGTTCATCGAAGACTCCATCGAGGCAGATGTGGGCTATTACCTCCGCCAGCGAGACGCCGATGACATCGAGGAGATCGTCGACGACGTTCTCGCCTACCTCGACTTGGATCACCTTCGTAAACGGGACGGCCGCCTGCTCTCGGTCGGGCAGCAGCGTCGTGCGTCTCTCGCAATCGCCCTCGCGATGCGGCCCACCCTCATGATGCTTGACGAGCCGACAGGCTGTCTCGATATGGAGAGCCGACGCGAGGTGACGCGAATGCTCAACCGAGTCGACGACCGCGTTGAGGCCGTCGTCGTCGCCACGCATGACCTCCAATTCGTCGCATCCTGGGCCGACCGCGTCATCGTGCTGGATCAGGGTGCCGTGGTGGCCGACGGGGCTCCGGACAATGTGTTGACCGACGCGTCGTTGATGGATTCGACTGCCCTGCGGCCGCCCCAGCCCGTCATTGTGAGCCGGCGACTCGGCATCAACCCGCCCGCGACGACTGTCTCGGAACTCTCTGCGAGACTCGGAGGAAAGCGATGAGCACGCAGCGCCGTTGGCTCTCTATCGACCGCGTGCGAGTCGAGTTGATGCGGATCGCACACAGCGACGACGACGCATTTCTCAATACGCTTGATCCGCGCGTCCTTCTTGGATGGTACGTGGTCTTCGTCTCTGTTCCCTGGATGTTCTACGACACGCTCGTCCTCGGCACACTGCTCACGTTTATGGGTGTCCTCGTCGTCGTCTCCCGGGTGAATCGTATCCTGCTCGCGGTACTCGTATTCGGTATGGTCTCCAATCTCGCCTTTTTCACCGCCGTTGTCTGGGTGACAGGTGGTAACGCTGTCGGTGCCGTCGTAGCACTCGTGCCGTACAACCTCAAACTCGCGAGTATCTCGCTTGCGAGCGTCGCCGTCTTCACCACGATGAGTCCATCGCGACTGAGCAAGGCGTTGCTGAGCTTCGGCGTCCCACGTCGATTCACATTCTCGCTCGCGTACGGCTATCGTATGCTACCGGTGCTCTTGGAGGAATACCGTGATATTGTCCACGCGATTCGACTCCGTAGCCGCGGACCCGACCGCGAGGGCGTGCTGCGATGGCGCCACTGGCGACACCTCCTCTGGATAGGCGTACGGGCGTTTTATCCGCTCATTTTCGACGTCGCGAAACGGAGTCGGATGACCGTCGAAGCGATGGAGACGAGAGGGTTCTCCCGATCATTGGAGGACCCGGAGAGTCGCCGACTCCGCCTAAACACGCTCGGCACGGGAGCGCGAGACTGGGCGTTCCTTGGACTGTCGACTCTCATTCTCGTCTTTCTTTTCTGGCTCCGAACCACGACGTTTCTCCCCGGACTGCGCTGATTCAAGAGGGACTTGCAGGTGCCTTTTGTCTGATGCATAGTCTGACTGAGTATCTTGTCAGTTTGGCAACGACCGCGTGCGAGATATGCGCCCTGTATGCAGCAGCGCCTGAACGAACTACCCGGGGCCTGTCAGTAGCGTCTTGAGCGATACAGAGAGTGGGTCAACAACATCGACTCCGGTCGATTCACCCGGGTAAGCGCGCTCAGCGACGTTCAGCACCCGCCAGCGCCACCGGCACCGCCAGCAGCACCACCAGCACCGGCCGCACCGCCGGCACAGGAGGCGGCCGCTCCGGCACTCGCGCCAGCACAAGCCGA
>NZ_JBNTJW010000025.1:0-12694 GCF_051195055.1 Halobellus sp. EA9
CTATCTCGCTGTCTGCTTCGGTTGGTTGCACATCCTCCCAAAGCAGACACTTCCTCTAACCCGATGTGATCGACTGAATGTGGTCGAGACGACTTTGCCGACGAGCGGGCGATGCGGATCCACCATAAACTCGCACACGGTGAGTCGTTATCGAAGCGTGAGGATCGGTATCGGTGTCCCGAGTGCGATCGAGAGGTCGAGACGAAGCGAGGGCTGAGTAATCACCTCGCGAAGGTCCATCGGGATCGGTGGGAGAAACTACAGGAGGACGGCCTCGTTCTGACGCTCGTCGACGAGGACTGATCTCCGACTACGTCCCACTTTGGCGTAAGCGACTGCGTTGGTCCGTTCTCTGCGGCGTCGGTGACGCGGCAGTAATCCGACCGAACGGGGATAGATTTACGTAGTGTTAACCATCCTATATTTCTCTGTGCGGTCTGGTTATCCGTCGGACTGGGACGAACGTCGAAGACGGGTCTATGAGCGGGACGATTATGAGTGTCAACGATGTGGTCGACTGGGAGGTTCCCGAGGCGGTCCCGAAGACGACGCTGAACTACACGCCCATCACATTGTCCCAAAAAATGAGGGTGGGACTGACGACATATCGAATCTTGAGACCCTCTGTCACTCTTGCCATAATCAGATCCACGGTCATAAGATAGATAGACGACGCGTTGATCGGTCCTTCTCCAGTTTAATTGAGAAATCGAGACAGTCTACTTCAGCAAGTTCGCCATCAGCTAAGAGTGAGGATTCTACGAGTCGAATAGAAAAATCAACGGACAGTATCAGTTACTCTGGTTACGCTCCTGACTCTCGTGGCGATGATGATTCTCAAGATAGTCAACTACCTCCTGAGTATCACAGTGAGAATAATACTTCACATAATCCACCGCAGTCGAATTCTCACAGTCAAGAGGATTCCGCAAATAATCAGTCACATTCCAAGTCTCTCAACCGAGATATTTCCTCAAAAATTTCTGAATCGGACAGAGCAAATAGAAGATCAACCTCACAGACAGATACTATGAAAATAGGATGCAAAATATGTGGAGATGTTATAAGACAAACAAATGGTTATGAGATTAATCCTGATGCCTTCCCAGACTCTAATGAAACAGAAGCTGGTGCTTTCTATGTCTGCGGGTCCTGTGTTGCTAAACGGCTAAATCAAATGGTTTCAGGTGGAACAAAGGATAACACCAGACCTATTTCAATTTTATTAGTCCTCCTGGTCGTTTTGGGAGTCGGTTCGTATTTTCTCTCATTCTGGACTACGGTGTATTATTTGGCTTCTCTATTGCTAATGAGAGTATTATTTGGGGCTATATCTCGAATTGTAGGCGTTGTTCTCGGTTCGTCAAGAACCAAAGGTGAGTCAGAAGATTCCGAGTCGGGAGGACTTAGTGATAATGACGCTTCTGACACGGTTGATAGGTCGAACCACCCGTCATCTCGTTGGGAAATAGGAGACGAAGCGTGGCGACGTAAACAAGATCAGGGAACGATTGAGGATTGGCGTGGTCCTGGGAGGTTCTGAGCAAGTGGACTCACGAATCCTCGTTAGCACATCGGGGGTCGGCGGTAGCTTAGTGAAATAGGATCTACTCAGTGTTGGGGGATACCTGTCGGTCCGAATCCTCGACGCGACGTCGTCGCACGGAGTTACCTGACCGAACCAGAGTTAACCAACACAGGGGTGGCTCTACCCCGATTGTTGGTTAAGGCGGCACATCACAATCTACGGATCGTTCGTGGACGAACGCAACAAGGCCGTTTTCGACGGCGTCATCGCACCACGTATTCAGCCACCGATACGGGTGTCCCTCTGCGTGTTACTCCAGTTTCCCGACGAGACGTCCGCTTCGATACGATACCGACGTAATCTCTCCGTGGGGAACGACTACTGTTGTGACCTCGTTGCCGAGTCCGCTGTACTGTCGTCCCACGATGCGGGTGTTGGTGACGACACAGTATGCCGTTCCTGTGAACGTCTGGGGATCTCCGTTGACGAACAACGTATCCGCGGTGATACAGTAGTAGACGGATTCTCCCTCGTGGAGCGTACTATCGACGTGGGCAAGGTCATCGTCGTCGATATCGTGGCGCGCAGTCTCGGTATCTGCGTGTTGGATCTCGGGCGGATCCGTCCCGAAGATGCCCATAATGCCAATTTATTGTTATTCAAATAAAGTATGTGGTTGATTAACATATTACGAGACTATCCGCCGTATTTGGATTCAACCTTGTAGATCAGTCGGGTAACGCGACCGACGATGATTGCAGCGACAAACGCTGTGCCGAAGAACACTACATCTTCAAGGATTGGGAGGGTCGTCTGCCCTTCTGGGGGCCACTCGGTAACGACACCCGAGAGAACGAGCGCAATTGTCGCATAGAGGATTGCCGTATTGAGCGAGACCTGGACATCTTCGGGTCCTGGTCGCTGTTGTTTGCGGGCAGCAGGGGGATCATTTGCCCGTCTTTCAATCAGTATGAACCCGACTCCGAATCCCAACACGACAACAGCCAATAGTACGAGAGTGTTCAATACGGCGCTCATACCGCCCTGGTGTCCTGTCTCTCCGTTAAGATTACCGCTGAACAGACACGAGAAAATCCGTGTGAGTGGCGTCTGAGGGCTACACCTCGATGATAGTTTGCCCGTCGAGGATCTTTGCCGAGGCGACTTCCGCGGCCATTTCCCGCTCGATCCGTTCGGCCCGCTGGTGTTGCCTCTCGCGCTCCTCGGGCGAGAGATCCGTGACGCCGACAGTCACGCGGGGCCCGACACGTTCGCGCCCGAACGGGTGAGCGACGTCGTCGACGGGCTCGCCGACGGGCTCCTCACCGAGCGGTTCCGCAAATTCGCGTTCGAGCTGTCGGGCGAACGTTTCGAGGTAGTTACGGCGGGCGGGCGGAAGGTCGGAGACGTCGTAGACGGCGCACACGGTGACGTGCGTGTGGCTGTCGGCGTCGATGGTTGCAAACTCTGCGTCCGTCGTCGTCGTGGTGTGTCTCTCTGAGACATCACACCTGGAAAGTTGGGTGGGAGATACTTTATTTGATTTATGTTTTGTGTTTATTGATATAAAAGAATTGGGTATAGACGGCTTACACACCCCAGTATCACGATCTCTCTGTTTATTGGAAGTATGACACACGGGGGAGGGGATCACCCTGTCCGCCCAAACACTTTGTAGTAAACACCACAACGGATTGGTATGATCCAGATCGGTTTGCTGCTCGTCGTCGTCACCATTCAGACGACCTTCGCGTATTTCACCGCCCGAGACGCCTGGAGCCGCGGTCACGACGAACGCAGATGGTTTCTCCTGGCCTTGATCTTCTCCGTCCCCGCGATCGTGATCTATCTGTTGACACGGCGAGACCAGCGACTCCCCGAAGCGGATCGCCCCTCCCAACGCTCGAAACGGTGGGCAACGGTGGTTGGTCTGTACATCGGGGTGTTTCTGATCGCCTCGATGGTGGCTTCACTCGGTTCCTTCCCGATCGCGAACGCCCTTGATGCCGACACCACCGCCACCTCAACGGAGCCGTTATTGTACCAGACCGTCTCGACGGCGATCCAGCTCGGTGGTGTGGCCGTCGCTGTCGGGATTCACGCCGCGGACCGTGTGACTGGCGGGTCGATCATCCGTCGGTTCGCCCCGAACGCGTAAACGACCCGCACACGCACACGTCCGCACCAGCGCCCTGTGACAGACTACCACACCTCCACCACCGAGAGTGCGGTGGGTAAAGAAGCGTAGCGGCGGGTAGTAATCCTCGGACTCGGTGAGTCGGGTGTGCTTGGCCCGCCCGCGTAGTTCTCTCAAGGGGGCCAATTCAGCCCCCGAGTCTGGGTTTTTTCCAGCACTCCTCGGAGGAACGGCTATGGTTACGCCCGCCCGTATGCGTGGCGCGCATACTTTATATCAGTTTACTTAGGTACACTAAATTTTGATAGGTTGCTGATTTCCTCCGCTTCTCGCCACCGCCTTCGAGCCTCGGGCCACGTCCAACACACCTGCTGTCGGCGAGCCACTTCGAGAGCGACCGCCGAGGGATCAACTCGACTCATATCTATCCGTAGATATATGCTTTAGAGTAATAAATTCTCCGACGACCGAGGCACAGTATCGGGATATACCTGATATACAGGCTCTACTATCCCACCGTCAAACCTCCTCACCGACATCCCTCCTCACCGTGACTGCGGTTTTAGGGCTGTAGACCCTCTTAGCGGGGTTCTATTTAACAGTAGCAACGTTTCACCGTCAAGTATGGCTGTAGGAGTTACCCGAACGATACACAGCATCCGACAAGAAGGCTCTACGATTTCACCGCACCGTACCGCTGTAGGAGCGTTCCTACGGAACGATGCGTTCTCCCCACAAGGGGGAGAACCCCTTTTTCAAAAATAGAAAAAAGTTTTTTCACCGATTCGGCCCCCCCCTCCGTCGGCTCGCTCACAGCAGTCACCGCCGAGTCGACGCCGTTAGGATCGACACCGACACCAACACCGACGGGGGAACCACCGAGAGAGTCCCCCCGAGAGTTACTTGTGTGCTGTCTCTTGGGTGGTCTCTTGGCGTTTCGAGGTGGGGTGAGAGGGGAACATCCTATTGATCGAAAAATCCTCTCAGACATCGAATACACGGCCCCATTATTCGTTTCTCAACGCTCGAATAGATCGGCGGGATCGACGCCGTCGACGACGACACCGAGGGTACGACGAGAGGATCCGCTGTATGGCTCTCTGTCGTCGCTGTGTGGCTTCCGCGGTGATGGTACGTAGGCTGTATCCTCTCGGTGAGAGATCCGCACAGAACGTCGTTGACAGCGTTGTGAGAGGTCGGGGGATCCGACGGCACAATTGCTCCCTCTCTGATCCGTCTCGTCGACGGCAGGCCATACCGATGATTCCTGTAGCAACTCCCGAGGGCGGGGAAGTGGTATCCATCCTCTCGGAAAGACGGGTGCCATTCTCGGAGGGCACATTAGGAAGCCGTACCGTTAGCGGATCCGCCACCGAGGGTGAGGGGTCGGATCGTCTCCTCGGAGAAAATCGCTTTGCGGGTCGGATTCGCGGAGGGTCAGTATCTCCTGATTCCGCCGTCGACGGCGTCGATTCCGCCCGTGAGAAGGTATCAGTTTTCCGTGAATAGTCGGATTATTGTACGTAATTAGATAGGTTCGCCCCCTCCTCGGCGGCGACACCTTATAGAATACTACCTCCACCACCGAGAGTGCGGTAACAGGAGTTATTACCTGTTTTCGCTCGTAAGAAAGACGTACAGCCTATGCACGACGCCCTCTGTGCGGGGTTCCAGTCTCCTCGTTTCCTCGGAGAATCCTCGTTAGTATGGTATAGAACTCCATAGCAAAAAGGCCGTTGTTTCGGGTGGAGATCCCTCAAAGATAGCGGAGAGAGGGATTAGATGTTGTCCAGATACTCCCGTCGTTGCTCCATCTGTTGGGTCCGAGTCCGTTCGTCGTAGTGCTCCCCGAGGACCTCCTGGGAGACATCCATCCTGTCGGAGACGACCTGCTCGGGAACGTCGTTCAAGAGGTGATGCGTCAACGACCCACGACGGACAGGGTGGGGCGTCACCGAGGATGGACAGTCGTAGGATCGTTCGGGATCGTTCGCAGCGGCACAGTCGGCGGGATCACGGTCGTGGGGGCACGGACCCCACAGACAGGGACGAGTCGACGCACAGACGTCCCGTCGGATCGTCGTCTTTGCGACTCTACCGTTCTCCGTCGTGAACAGCGGTCGTCGGCCGTACTCGTCGACGACGTCGATCCGACGGACCTCGACGTACTCCCCGAGTACCGTCGTCGTCTCGTCGTCGAGGGCAACGGCCCGCTCACTCGCCTCCGTGTTCTTCAGCGGGGTTTCGCTACTCGGTCGGTGTTGGAGGTCGATATACTGGTCGTCGAGATGCAGATCCTCAAGATCGATCGACCGAGCGGCCCCCATACGTAGCCCTGTCTTCCACAAGAGCTTGAGCGTGGCGTGACGTCGTGAGGCGTACTCGTAGGTGTCGAGATACTCCAGGGCATCTTCGGCCATCTCTGCCGACAGCATCCGCTCACGTCGATCGTCGTCGGTGAGCGTCGGCGGGTCAATCTTCTCGTGGAGGTCTTTCGGAACCGCCTCGACGGTCCCCGCCCACTTGATGAACACCCGTAGCGTCGACAGTCGGTTTCGGATCGTCGCGTTAGCGAGATTACGGTCTTTCATCCACAGCCTGTGTCGGTGCAAGTCCCGTCCCGTGAGGTCGTTCATATCCTCGATTCCTTCGTCCTCGCACCACTCGGCAAACTGGGTGAGGACTAATCGCTGTGATTTGACGGTCTTCTCGGCGACCTCGTCGCGTCGGTCTTTCAGGTACAATCGCTTCGCCTCCGCTACGGCCATCGGTTCGAGTCGGTCATTCGCTGGCATTGGGTGGTCCGACCGCACGAACGACGACCCCACGGAGTGCGACCGCCGCCGTCGGTTCGTGGCGACGAATCGACGGGAACGCCGACTCGGTGGCGTGAGTCGGCGCCGTCTCGCCGTAGGCGTCGGTGTCGGCGACGCGCGCGAGCATCGCCCGTCGGCCGTCGCTCCCCGAGGCGAGGACGTTCAGGTACCGGACCGCGCTCGGGAGCGTCCGACCGATGTTCGCGCGCCGAGCGGCGGCGAGCCACCGGAGGTAGCGCCCCCCGGCGTAGACGACGCCCCAGTGGACGCCGAGCGCGACAGCGAGGCCGAGCCCGCCGGCGAGCACCGCCGGAGTCCGCGTCGTGATGGCGACCGCGTCGGGAACGGCACCGGCCAGTCCGCCGTCGCCGACGCGGGCCACGCCGTCGAGGACGCCGGCCGCGACCGAGCCCAGCGCGGCGGGCGACAGCGACAGCACCGCCGCGGCGACGGCGAGCGCGAGCGCGGTGCCGGCGAGCCACGAGAGCGCGTAGACCCGCGCGAGGTAGAGGTCGAACGTGACCGTCAGCGTGGTGCCGCGGTACGCGCGGCGGTCGCGCTCGTGGCGGCGGGCGTCCGCGCGGCTCGCGAACAGCGCGTACGCCGCGCGGTCGAAGGGGCCGAACGAGCGGCGGGCCTCGCCGAGCCCGGGATCGGTCGCGTCGACCGACGTCGAGGCGCGTTCGGTCACCGGCCCCGCCCTCGCCGACCGTCGGTGCGGTCCGGGGACGCGCCGCCCGGTCGCGGCTCGACGCTCGACGCCGATCCGTCCGGTCGCGACGCGTCCGCAGGCGGCGAGCCGCCGGTCCCCTCAGCGGCCGCCGACTGGTGTGCGCGTTGCCGGCGGACCCGCTCGACCGTGGCCGCCTCGTCGGTCCGGAGGTCCGAGAGGAACCCGAACAGGCTGTCGACGTCTGTCACCTCCTCCTGGACGAGGTACTCGACGTACCCCTGCTTGCGCCGGAACTCCCGTTCGATGGCTTCCACCTCGCGATCGGTCGCGGCGGCGATCCGGTCGAAGACGCGGAGCGCGAGCCGGTGGGCCGCGCCCTCCGTGGCGGCGCCGTCGCCGCCGAGCGTCGGGTGGTCGTACGCCATCGCGAACGAGCCGTCGGTCTCGCGCCACAGCAGCGTGTTGTAGTAGAGCGTCGCGCCGTCCTTCTCGACGACCCCGGTCCGGGCCGACGCGGGGAGCGCCTCGTAGTCCGTTTCCGAGAGGAGTTCGACGACCGATCCGACGTACCGCTCGCCGTCGACGCGGCGGGGGAAGACGACCAGGTCGAGTTCGCGCAGGAGGTACACGGGGAGCCCCTGTTCGACCACGCGGTTCACGAGCGTCTCGACGTCCTCGGCGTGGGTGGTGCCGACAACGCCGTGTCTCGTGTAAAGTACAAATCTATTAGTACGCGGAATCCATAGGTATAGCCGTGTTATGAGCGATCCAGACACACAAGCGGCGATGACCTACCCCACCGAATCCCAGTATGAGGGGTGGAAAGACGACGCCGATGAAATGGATATGTCGGTGTCTGAGTGGATTCAAGCAATGGTCGAAGCCGGTCGCAAGAAGTTCGACGCCGGCGTTGAACCAGACGAAACGCTTCAAGAGGTGCGAAAACACCGAAACGATTTGAAAGAGGAGTTAGACCACGCCCGCGACCGAATTCAAGACTTAGAAAACCAACTCCACCACGGGGAACAGCAAGCGATTCGAGAGTTTGTCCGCGAGAATCCTGGTGCCACCTTTGATGATATCACCCGCTATGTTGTTGATACCGTACCCCAACGGGTGAACCGGCATCTGGATGAATTAGAGGGGGACGCATTGTACGTTGATGAGGATGAATACTACCCCAAGGAGGACGGCTAATGTCTGAGTCCCGGACTCCACAAGACCGACTTGGTGTGTTCAAACAGCTTTCAGACGTTCCAAGCAGCCGGCGGTTACATCAATTCCAAGCAGCGTATGAGAGTGCGGATACTTGGGCGTCCTACCGGGCGACAGTCGATCTATCGGAGCGTATGAGCCAAGACTGGGGATTGTTCGCCCGCCGGTGGAAAGAACACACAAAGGAACAGGGGCGTCATCACGCCTTAGCCCGACCTACTGACGTTGAAACGTGGTCTGATAAACTATTGGACCAATTCTCTCGAGATCGGGCGTACCAGCATTGGAACGTGATTGAAGGCTTCTATGAGTGGCTCAAGTGTCACACCGAACACCCACACACCTACAATCCGTTCCATATGGCCGCCTCAAAGCCCGACAGTAGCGCCCGCACAATCTGGACCCGTAAACAAGAGAAAGCCAATGCCTGATTCCGACCGCGAAGCACTTGCTGACGCCTTCGACCGTGAATTAGACCCGCTCGCAAAGTACGCCGAGACCTTCGAGGAGACAGGGATAGATCCGTTTGAGGTGTTCATAGAGGAGCGGATTAAACCACGGCAGGATAGCGGAAACATATCTGATGCTACTGTAGGGGAGTACCACCGAACGTTTCGAGAGTGGTGCAAATTTATGAACCGTGAGGGCC
Source organism: Halobellus sp. EA9 (assembly GCF_051195055.1). NCBI lineage: Archaea > Methanobacteriati > Methanobacteriota > Halobacteria > Halobacteriales > Haloferacaceae > Halobellus > Halobellus sp. EA9. The sequence goes on from NZ_JBNTJW010000025.1 coordinate 9,019, forward strand.
GCCACCCTGCGTGTCCAGACGAAACCTATGTTAAGGGGTTCATCAGCTATCTACAGGAGGAACGTGGTAATGCAACCGGGACAATCAAGAACCGGCTAATGTATCTCAACCAAGCATATCAGTATTGGCAAGATGACGCTGCCTTCCCCCACCCACAAGACTACAACCCGATTGACTTAGCGAAAGAGACGGTCGACCTGAATGGTGAGCCACCGAAGGAACCGCCACGGCTAACTGTGGACGAACTACGCAAAAAACTACAGGACATAACCCACGTTCGGGATCGGGCGATTGTTCTTCTACAACTCAAACTCGGGCTTCGGGCAAGTGAGGTTTGTAATATCAAACTGTCCGAGATTCACCTCTCAAATAGTGACGTTCTGGATCACTACGATGAAATGGGATCTGTTAGGTCGTTGAGAGAGCGTGAGAACGCCGTCTATATCCCACACGACAGGGACCGAAACAAGTCCCACCGGCCGCGTATGCTCTCGCTGGATGATGAACTACGCCGGGCGCTTCTCCAATATCTGCTAATTCGCCCCGATAACGGTGAACCGTGGCTGTTCCTCTCCAAGAACCGGCGTCAGAAGCTCCGGCATAAGGATATTAATGTCGTCTGGAAAGATGCCTTCCACCCGGAATACGCCGAAACTGAGGACTTCCGAGCGGTGACAAGTCACTACGGCCGCCACCGATTTACAACGTACTGGCGGGTAGAACAGGACTTGAACCGCGAACTAATCAAGTATATGCGCGGTGATACGGCGGGATCATCAACGTTGGAGGACCGCGGGGCGATTGACGAATATATTCATACCTACTATGAGGATATTGAACCGATCTATAGAGAGCGAATCTACAAGTTCGGTGTATAAGCAAGTCTTTGCTGTAATCTCAATCATTACGAATCGTCCGGGGTTCCTCCTCACCCCAGATTTTTGATCATCAATGTTCACTCTACAGTCGTCAGAGAAGATGCCGAAGAAAATCGATAAGGAAGATCTTCTTGCTGACCTTCGCCGCGTATATCAGGAGTTGGACTCACCACCATCTGAATCGCAATATGACGAACACGGCCAATATTCTGTATCTGTAATTCGGAATCGATTTGGGAAATTTACTGAGGGGAGGGAAGCAGCAGGTATTCCAAATCCCGATATGCGAGGTGGGAATAACCAAATTCCACCCGAAGACCTTCTTGATGAACTACAGCGGCTCGGGAAAGAACTCGAAAAGACACCTACACGGGAGGAGATGGAAGAGCAAGGTGCATACGCTGAGAATCCATACCGACGCGAATTCGGAAGTTGGTCGGAGGCACTATTGGCTGCTGGATACAGTTATGACGAACTCAATCGCCCAAGTACACACGTTGCCAAGCGGGTAAGTGTCGAGTGTACAGTTTGCGGCAAGACTCAACAGCGACTGCAGAGTGATCTTGCGGGGAAGCAGAACGTATTCTGTTCGCGCGATTGTCTACATACGTGGCGGAGTGAGGAGTTTACTGGTGATTCCCATCCGCTGACAGACCGAATTGAGGTTGAGTGTGAATGGTGTGGTGATACATTGGATCGGAAGCCCTCAGTAGTTGAGAGGCGAACGTATCACTTCTGTTGCTACGACTGTATGGGCGAGTGGCGATCCGAGTACAGGGCTGGAGAGGATGCGCCAGCGTGGGAAGGTGGCGGAGAACTGTACCGCGGACCAAATTGGTTGAAACAGCGCAAACGCGCGGTGGAACGAGATAACCGAACGTGCCAGCGTTGTGGCTGTACTGAGGAAGATCATTTTGAGAAGTACGGGCGAGAACTAAGTGTACATCATCTAACGCCCGTTCGGGAATTTTACCGAGAGGCAGGCAACGAAGAACCAGACTTTGCCGAAGTAAACGCGCTTGAAAACCTGGTCACACTCTGTGTCGCCTGTCACCGCAAAATTGAGCAGTTGCCGGTGACACCGCAGTTCAGCCAATCTTAGTTTCGATTACTGATAGTTCTGGCCGCGTACTCAGTATTGCCGCAAAATAAGTTCAGTTATTGAAGCCATTATTCTATTCAAACAACTGCTGGATACTTGTGCGCTCCTCCCACGGAATATGAATGTCAGATGGAAGCTCTTCGCCCACAACGACATACTGTTTCTTGTCCAAATTATCCAACGCTATTTCAGCTAATTTCTTTTCGTCGCGGTACACGTGTCCTTTCACTTCTATAACGTACTCATCAGTTACAAAATCAGGTGTATAGTTCCGGTTCTCGCCGTACTCAATTTTCAGAGATTCGTAGTCGTACTCTACTCCCGCGTCGAGCAGGAGTTTAGCAACTTCGACTTCATATCCTGACCGACAGAGGTGGTCTAATTGGGGCGGGTGAAGAACTTGTGTGTGTTCAAGATTCGCCTGATCAAGTGCCTCTCCCCAAGACCCGAAGGTGGTCTTGTAGGTCTTCCATCCGAACTTCCCTTGAGCAGTCATATCAACTGCTCTTGGTGTTCGCCCCAATTTATCTGCAAGTCTCTGAAGCTCGATTATAAGTTCAAATTCTGGTATATTTGACCGATTGTTAATATCAAGATCAGACTGTTCAAGAGCTTCGTTCCAAGATCCGAACCGTCTTTCGTACGTCCCCACACTGAACTTGCCCTCCTTATCCATATCAACAGCAGACGGTGTTTGACCAAGTTCTTCGCTGAGTCTATGAAGCTCGTTCAGTAAGTCAGACTCAGGAACATCTTTCTCTCTGTTGATGCCAAGACCAGCCTTTTCTAATGCATCATTCCACGAACCAAATTCACGTGAGTACGTCTTATTGGTAAAAAAGCCGTGTTGCGTCATTTCGGGAGCTGTCGGAGTATGACCTAATTCTTCAGTCAATCGCTCAAGCTCACATATTAACTCCTGTCTGGGTACGTTACGGTATCGCGTTGGCTCAAGACCTGCTTCCCGAACCGCATTATTCCACGACCCAAATTCATTAGAATAGCTCGACGGGGCATATTTTCCGTCCTTAGCCATATCCCGACTGGTTGGCGTTCGTTCAAGTTCATCTGAGAGACAAACTAACTCATCAATCAAATCTGGCTTAGATATGCTCTGCTCTTTGTTAACCGCAAGATCAGCCTCCTTCAGAGCTTCATTCCAAGATCCGAATTTCTTTTGATACGTTTTGGAACTGTGGGCACCTTGTAGATTCATATCCCGCTGGCTTGGCGTCTTGTTTAGTTCAGACGCAAGGTTGTGTAGCTCGGTGATCAGAACCTGCTTGATTTCCTCTTCAGTATGAGATTTAGCTCTATGAATGCCTCTCCCCTTGTTTGAATCAAATGAACGGCCACAGATTTCGCATTCAAATGATTCGGTTTGTGAAGTGGATTTTCTCCCAAAGTCAGAGAGGGTAGATTGGTCACTCACGGGGACCCTTCCTTTAGCTATAACAATAAAAAGGTTCTCAAGGTTAATGATTCCTGTGCTGCTAAAATACACGTCTCAATTCTCATAGATTACGCTTGTTTATCGTATGATTCTATTGAATGTCCGGGGTGTCCGGGGTTCAGCCCTACATCAATTGAGTATATTCTACTCTGTCTTTACTCTCATACCATCCGTCTTTAGCTAAGAGAATAACCGCGTGACAGCAGCGGCTTATCGAGGAACGTTTTTGTGAGGAATGAGGAG
>NZ_JBNTJW010000026.1:0-12357 GCF_051195055.1 Halobellus sp. EA9
ATGAAGATGATCCGCTTGCTCACCTTCTTGTCATCAGTCTGTGCGAGCAAGCGATCGAGATCGTCCTCACTGAGGTGACGGACGATCTCTTTCTCTCGTCCCGTCATTATCCTACCAACTCAAAGTACACCTAAATCTTCTGTGAACCACTAAAGCCGTGGGCTCTCTCCTCGAAATGCTGTAATCAGTAGATCCAATCACACACATTTATATTTTTACTATATGGTCGTTGGATACCGATTTATCCGCCGATAATATTCATTCTCTACCGATAACCCAAATTTCGCACAAAATATAAGTTTAGATGCTACATCTGTGTAATCGCAGTATGAACGAAACAGAATATGGGATCGGCCCACGCGAAGCTATCAGTCGAATCGAAAGCGCACGAGAGGCTGTCGACGACATTAATTTTGAGTTATGTCATAATGTGCCAGGGGCGACAGAATTCCCTGACCTCGCCGCACACCTACATATCGTTGACCAGCATCTAAAGTGCATCCAACGTGCATTGACTCGGCACCAGGCGGACACCGGTCAAAACAATTATGACTATTACTATGAGGACTTGGATGAGTTTTTCGTGGAAAATGTGGTCCAAGGTGACTTAGAAATTAAGCTCGGGCCTGAGGAACAGCTCCTCAAAATGCAAACAGAAACGAGCCAAGATAAGCCCTAAATCCAGGCTATCTCTCGGTACGTACAGAAATTCTAGGAGGAAGCCCACGACTTCACTCGTGGGCTTCCGCCTTGTCTCTGTGACAGAACCCGCTTGTGGATACCCACTGAGCTTACAGTCGTCGTAAGACGTCCCAGCCGGTTTCTGTCACCCATCTAGACGGGAGAACGACGGGAGAAAAGACGGTGATCACGCTAACTATGCAAGCGAATACAACCGCGCTGCGTGTGTCGGGCCCCTAGTTCGTGCTCGGAGGTGGTTTCGGTCGCTTCGACGAGCGGACTCGACGACCGAGCCGACGCCACTTACAGCTACACCCCCGAGTCGGTCTTACTACAACTGTAATATGCTCAGTGATCATTTTTGTTGCGTGGTCTCCGGGAATCCGACGTAGAGGTTGTCGACGCCGTCGTGTTTACGGCGCTGAACGAGGCGCGGTGACCGCGCTGCCAACGCTTCGATCGCATCGAAGACGTCGCCAACTGTCTTGCTCGTCATCGTCACCGTCACCGCGTCAGTCGCGTTCAACAACCGCTGTACGCGGGGGCGTGGCACCCGGTAGGCAGGGCCCGAACGGAGCTGTTCCTTCGTGCCCCACTCCTCGATGTGTTGCAGGACGTATGCGGCTCGCCGGTCGCGTTTCCGCGGCGCTGCACATACCGCCTCGATCCCATCGTTCCGGACTCGCGTGATAATATCGCCGTCTGCCGCATCGAGATCGACGCTCGTTTCCGCCGCGATCTGGTGAAATTTCGCATTCTGCTCGGCGCGCAACAGCCCGACCTCCCGCTGGATCTCCTCACGAACCTCGGTGTCCCGCTGTGAGAGCCGCCGTGTCAGGTCGGCCAGTTGCTGGTTGAGCGGACCGTGCTGTTCACGCAGTTCCTTCATTACCACCAACGGCGGCGTGTCGTGGCCGTCCCCGATCAGCAGCTTTCGCGTCGGCGTCAGTATCTGAAACGCTTCTCGAAGCTCCTCGCTGTTTCGCTCAACGTCCGTGGTAATCGTCTCGAGTGTCGACCGGAGCGCGTCCGTCTCAGCTTCGAGTGCCGTCACGCGTTCTTCGAGTCGTTGAACCACCTCGATGAGGTCCGCACTCCGGGCCGATGCGTCGTCTTCCATCCTCACCGGTGGCTGATCCGCACGTTGCTCCTCCGTGTTCGCCGTGGAGTGGTCGCGTGAGCCAGTCATTCCTTCTGTGGTGGGAGCTGCTGGTGTGTGCGCCGTTCATACGTAGACGTTGACGGGATCGGGCCGATACGCTCGACGTCGCCGGCGGCGATCCGCCGGGTGAACCACGAGTCTCCAGGCGAGAGGCTGATCGGCTCACCGATCCCAGCAGGTGCGCCGGGGGAAACAAGCCGCACCTGCTTTTCATCCGTCCCAGGTGTCGCGTACACGCGGTACGGTTCAGTGCCGACCCGGATCCATCCGAAATCATACCCAACCGTAGTCAGCGGAACGTGTGCCGCCCCGGCCCGGTATCCGAGAACGTCCGATCGGCGAAATGCCGCAGGTGCGTCGACAGGCACACGGTAGTTCTCGAATGTGACCGCGTCTCCGAGTGCGAGTCGGTCCTGCTGTGGATTGAACACCCCGAACGTGACCCCGTCTTTGAGGTGCGGCGCCAACGCCTCCCGAGCTGTCTGGCGGGCGACGTCGGCACCATCCAGAAACACCCAGTAGATCGGGTAGCCGAATCGCAGCGCGGCGCGGGTTTTCGCGCGGTACTGTTGTTTGGCATTCACCACGAACTCGATCCACGCCTGCGGCGTCGTGTCAGTGATGAGGCAGTCCGCTACCCAGTCCGATACGGTCCGCTCGAATTCGTAGGTCCCCCGGAACCAGGGGTGTTTCTGCGCGGTGCGCCGCCGATCCAACGCAAGTTTCCCCCACACGTGCGTGATCGATTCTATCCCACTCCCCCGAAACTGCTCGCCCCACTTCGCATCGAGGTCCTCGTCACGCGATCGTGTGCGTGTCTCCCCGGACCCATCTCGCCGGACATCCGGCGGCGCGACTGCTGGGACACCCGCTCGCTGCTCGCCTCCGGGCCGGTCGTGGGCTGCGTCGCTCCGGGGAGCTTCGGGGGGCGGCGAGTGTTCCCCGTTGTGTCGCCGTCTGCGCACCGATTCTCCTGCAGTGAGGTCTACTCGATTCGGGTCTGTCGGATCGTGGTTGTTCTCTGAATCGCTCATTGTCGTCTGCGTTTTTGTCGTGTATCAGTCGTGAGGCTCTGCGTCGTCAACCGCAGTCAATGACTTCACCGAGAAATCCGATTTGCTGCAGTACCGTTGGGCGACCCGTCCGAGCGCCCGCGTCCGCAGGATATCAGCCACGTTGTGCACCACGAGCTCGGTGAACTGTGCTGCCGCGAACGCTTGTACGGCCTCGGCACTGTCAGCGAACGGATCGATGTCACCGAATCGCCCGCCGCACACCGTCTCATACACACCTTCCAGGTCCCGGCGCGTCACCTGTTCGTCATCCGCGTCGGCGCCATCGGTACTGGTGACGTCGTCAGCATCGCCCACAGTTCCGCTTGCCTCGCCGGACATAGAGTCGGCTCCGGGAGTGGGCCCGCGTGTGGTGTTGAATTGCTTCGTGAAGACTGGCAGCAAGTCAGCGTACGGGACAGCCGTAAACGGCCACGCAACACCGTGCACCGCGTGCCGCGTCCGCAGGAACGGCAGATCGAACCCGCCACGCCACGTCTCCCCGTTGTACGCGACCAACAGGATCTCCTTGTCGGCGAGCCGCCCCGCCACGAACGCCGCCATCGCGTCCAGTAACTGGGCTTCTGACTCGTGGGCCGACACCTGCACGTTGTGTGTCGCTGCGTCCCTGACCGCTTGCTCGATCGACTTCGCCGGACGCCCTCCGGTCTGGTAGAACACACGCGCCCCCATATCCAGCGCGAACCCTGCCACTGTGACTTCATCCTCGACAGTGAACCCCGTCGTCTCGATATCGAACGCCACGATGTCCAACGTCACGCCGCATCCCCTCCCGACTCGGTGCCCGTATCGCCGGACCCAGGCGTCACGCGTCGCCGGCGCGTCTCAGCGTCACGATCTTCGTCCGCACCGGACTGGCTCACCGTGTTGCTGGCGACTGTCTTGTCGGCGCGTGCTGCCCGGCCGTCTCTATCCCACCGCGCGTGTTGCGGGACAGCCTCAGGCGGGCGGACCCGCAACTCCCCGAACCCGAACCGGGAATGCGTCCCGATTCGCCGAATTCCGTTTGTCGCTGTTTCGACGATCCGGTCCGGGTCGCCAGCGAACTCGACGCGTTGGCCGTGATCTAATACGCCTACTGTGTAGGCCGCCCCGTCCTGTGTGAGCTTCGTGGTCCGGTTCCGCATCCTCGGCGGCTTCGAGTCGTTTCCAGGTGCTGTGTCGAACTCCGAGACGTTCCACCACCACGGCACCGCTTGTTGCTCAGCGCCCGGGAATTCGGAATCGGTCACGTACGGCGTTACTAACTCGACCCGGCACGGTTCCTCGCCGTCGGCCGCCTCCTCCAAGCGGTCGAACGACAGGTCGTCGAGCGACACCACGTTCGTGTCTGCGATCGAGAGTTCACCGAACCCGTAGTTCCGCGCGCCGCCGACCTGGATCCCATCAAGGGCCGCAGAGTCGAGTGGGACGCTATCTGGCGAGTCAGCGTGCACGTAGCAATGTATGTACCACTGCACGGACCGCTGCCGATTTCTGGTCTCAGGTGGCCGCGCGAACCGCGTTTCCGACGCCGCCGCCACGCGGCCCCCATAGTCTTGGAGGTCGTGGGTGTTGTGCGCGTCTCTGGGTCTGGCGTCGAGCAGCCACGGGTGCGTCGGATTTCGGAGGAGGAACCAGTCCGCGTACGACTCGATGTCTGGGAGCGAGCCGGCGAGCTTCCCGAGCGACCCGTCGTCCGGGTGCGTGTCAGGGTACTCGGCCCACTCGCCCGGCACGAACACGCCGTGACTCACGCGGAGTGCTCGTCGGGTCGCGTCGTCCACGCGGCGTGCGAGTGCGTTGTACAGGGCGTGCCCGGGCACGAAGTATGCGTGCCCCAGATACGGGGCGTCGAGCTCGAACAGGACTTGTTGCAGTCGCGTCACCACCCGTCACCTCCCCAGACCGTCGAGTGGCGCCGGCGTAGTCGTCTTCTTAGTCGTGCCTGTGCCTCGTCGAATCCTAACGTCGATCGTTGATTTCGTCTCATTCGTGGGTTCAGCATCGTCGTGTTCGGTCGGGTCGTTCACCTGCATCGGCCGCGTCGCGGCAGCCGAGTCGCGTCGCTCTTACTGGAGGTTCACCTGCCGCTCCGCGTCCGCGCCGTGTCGTTGCTGGAGCGTGAGTCCGGACCCGGACTGCCGCGCGGTCCGCGTTACGCAGCGCCGCGCAGCGCCCGTGGCCGTCTGCCACTTCCCCGTGTCGCTCGTCGTCGCGGGTTGTGTGCGAGTGCCGCCGCGCCCCGCACCGAGGGGCCTCGGCGAGTCGGAGCGATGGGCGTCACGCAACGCGCCGCAGCGCACCACCACGCACACTGCGGCGCTCGCAGACCCGTGCCGGGCACGCCACCACGTGCCCCCAGCACGGCTCTCGAATCAGTGCCCGCCCAGCACGACTCTGCCAGTGTCGCCGCCCAGCCAACCATCACCTCCACCCCGGGCCAACCGCCACCACCCACCTCCCCTTCGCCGTCACCGGCAGCATCAGCGTCGTCATCACCACCACCAGCAGCTGGTGAGTCGGTCGTCGCGGCGGTCTCGGTCGCAATGTACGTGGCGGTGTACTCGTCGATGTACTGCAGCGCCGTCGACCACGCGCGGATCCGCCGCAGTTGCGCATCGAGTACCCGCCACTTCCGAGCCCCCGTGTCGAACGGATATGCTGGAAGTTGCGCCCACACGTCCCCGAACGATCTCGCCGGTTGAGAGCCGAGCCGCGCCGCCGGGCCAGACGGGTCCCCCGTGATCCTGACCGCACAGTGGGGAGTAGTGAGGACCGTGCGGTGCGGCGTGATCTTCTGCTCTGGGGAGACTTCCACATACAGGTCATCGAACGCATACCCTGCCCGGTAATTGTCGAGGAGCGCTGCCGTCAGCAGCGTGTGGTACTGCAGCGACGTGTACGGGTAGAACACCGACTCGTTGAACCGCGCCGCGTACGCAGAGGAAAGCCACCGAGCGTGCAACGCTTCCGCGTCCGTCGGCGTCACGAGAGCTTCGAGTGCCGCGTCCGCATCGGTACTGGAGGGGTCGAGTTGCGGGTCGCCTGTGAGGAGTGACAGTCGTCGCGGCGACGCGTGCGCATCCACCGTTTGCTCCGGTTCTCCACGTGGGCGGCTCAACAGGGCGGCGTCCCGATCCGCATTTCGCGGCACGGGTTCATTCACTCGGACACCAGCGACTTCGGGCTCGGCGTGCTCGTGGCCCCGGCCGCGGAGTTTGTGTACATCGTGTCTGTAGACGGCTACCATCAGCGGCGCATCAGTGTCGGGTTCGGAAGTCGCGGCCGCGGTCTCCAAGGAACGGTCGCTCACGACTCGTCACCTCCCGTCGCTCCTGTCTCGCCAGATCCGTCGATCGTGTCCGTATCAGGGACGCCGGCGTCGCAGTCCGGGTCCCGCGCAGCGACCCGCGCGTGGAACGCGTCCACGAACGCCGGGCGGACTTCGACAGTCCACTGCTCGTCTTTCTCGCTCATCGATTGCGTCGCTGACTGCGAGCGGTTAAACACGCGGCGGACTTCCTGTTCGGAGTACAGCGGGTTGATCACCCACACGTCCGCGTCGCCCGCGCCGAAATTCCGTGCCCCACCGACCTGGAACGCGAACTCCGCCGAATGCTCGTTCAAGAACTCAACGGCTTCCACGAGCAACCCCACGAACTCCGGTTTCGTTTCTCTGAGGGTGAGTTTCCACGTCCCCTCCACGTTCCCGAGGACATCCCGGTCGGTTTGGCGGAGCGGCTTCCCGCCGTCTTCGTCGTTTCTGGATCGGACTTGCGTCGAGAGCAGCCGGTAATGGGCTTCCGCCTCACCGGCCAGGACGTCGACGTTCCGCCGGATGGGTGAGAACGTGACCGGCCTGCGGAGGAGTTCCCCCGGATTATCACCGAACCCGCCAAACAAGTCGAAGACCGTACACCCATCCTCGTGGGCGTCCGTGCACGCCCCTTTCTCGTGGTACCCTGATTCGAGGTCCCGGTCGTACACATTTTGTCGGCGGAAATCCGCATTCGGTTCGCCCGGGTGGCACGCTGTCGAGTTGAGGTTCTGGAGAACGGCTTCGCAGCCGTGTCGCAGCCAGCCCGACAAGGTGAACGGCGAAATCTGCCCCTCGATTTGATTCATCGGGTCGTCTGCTTCGTAATTGTCCGCCGAGGCGTGATGGCGGTCCGTGACGACGCCGTCGCCCGGTGCGAGCAAGTCGATTTCGAGTCCGACATACACGTCCGGGAGCAGGAGTTGCTCGTCGATCGGGATCGTGAAGTCAGCCGGAAGGCTTGACGCGTCGAATGCGAGCGTCATCGCGTCGCCTCCGCGTACTCGTACGCTGGCGTGTCTTCGAATGTCGTTTCAGCGATCGGGCAGTCCGTCACGTCAGCGGGTGTGACGCTCGGGAGGTCGAATGCCGTCTCTGTGTCCCGTGGTGACGTCGCTTCGAGTTTCGGTGCGAGCAGCACCGGGAACTCACGTTGTAGTACGTGGTCGATGCAGTGGCCGATACGGCCCGAAACGATGTATTCGCGCACGCCGAGCGAGGCGAGTGTATCTAATTCTAAAGAGTGGTCCGCACAGCGCGTCTGGCCCGCCAGCCACGCTGCGTGCGGGCACCGGCGGAACACGTACGCAAACACGTGTTCGCCGCCCTGTAATGGTTTCCCGCACCGCTGGCAAACCGCGGCCCCTGCCCCGAGCGCAGCCAATTTCAATTGGTTTACATCTTCAATATTGGGGCTGTCGATACTCTCTTGTTGATTGGAGTCTCTCTTTTCCATTGGGTTCTCACTCTTTGTTAGAACCCGACTCGCGTGCTCCACCACGCGGGTTTCCACTGTACACCCCTTCAGAGTCGGGTTCTGTATTCTACTAAAGCACCCTTATATTTATACTTTACTAATAGTAAAGATATGCAGTAAATACGGAGTCCATCGGGTAGAGATAAGGGAGACGGAAATGAACACGTCACGTATGCCACTCAGGATTGACGAGAATACAGAGCGGGTGATTGATCAGTTCATTACTGAGGGCAATCTCACTACCGGCGCCCTTGTTGATTTCACCGGTCTCTCTCGCCCGACAGTCACCAAACGACTGGATAGGCTACACGCCGCAGAGTCGATTGAATATGTTCATGAACCGACCGGCTTATGGCGATTAATTGAAGATCCAAGAACTGACTGATTCTGCTAATTCATTTGATCGTCACCAGCCTGTAACGGCAGTAGCGTAATCTGACATTTCTTAAAACTCGGTTGACTGCCTCGAGCAGGCAATCTCATCCAACCGCCTCTGAGCGCGTTTTCCGTTCCGATCCGACGCCTGAAACCCTCATTTTCGGCCGTGTAGAGCGATTTTTGTGCTGAAGACGGAAAAAGAACCCAGTTAATTGCCTTCCAGGATGTTTCGATTCCGTAGGTCAAATTCGGCGCTGACATAAATCATCCAGATGAATGCCTGCACCGAATCTTCGAGGCAATCATTCGAGATTATCCTTTCAGACTTTTATTATATGTAATATAGATTAATCCGCCCACCTCTCCTTCGAAAGAACAATCATAAAGTTTCGATGTCGTGGCCGACGAAAGGGTCACAACACCCTTATCCAATGTATCAGGTCTTGAGTCGCCCTTCAACGCGGTTTCTCACACTAAGTATAGCTTCAACCGTGACAGTATAACTATATTTCCTCTGGGCACGTATCTTCCAGAATGGGACGCAAAAAGTACATCGTCGATCTCAGCGAGGAAGACCGTGAGACGCTCGAATGGTTCATTTCCACCGGTGAACGGAGAGCCCAAGACAACACACGCGCACGCATCCTTCTGAAAGCTGACGACGGGCTCACTGATGCGACGATCAGTGAGCACGTCGGCTGTCACCCACAAACCGTCTACAACGTCCGCAAGGACTACACCGAGCGAGGGCTCGCGGCGATTCATCGCCGCAAGCCCGACCGTGAGTACAAGCGCAAACTCGACGGCAACGCCGAAGCCCATCTCATCAAACTCGCCTGTAGCGAACCCCCAGAAGGTCACTCACGCTGGACACTCCACCTCCTTGCTGACGAACTCGTCACCCTCGACGAGATCGACTTCGAGTCGATCTCTCACGAGGCCGTTCGACAGCGACTAAAAAAACGCCCTGAAACCTCATCTCTCCAGTTATTGGGAGATACCGCCTGAACAGGACGCTGACTTCGTCTACTATATGGAAGACGTTCTCGACCTCTACCACGAACCATACGACGAGAGCTGTCCAGTCATCTGCTTCGACGAATCCAGCAAGGCACTGCGAGGGCACGAACGCGACCCGCTCCCGGGTGGGCCGGGAGCGGTCGCTCGCGTCGATCACCGCTACAAACGTAACGGCAAACAGCGCCTCTACATCTCGACTGAACCGCTGACTGGCTGGGTGAACGTCGAAATCACCGAGAAGAGACGGACGACAGAGTGGATCGACCGGATGGTCGAGCTTGCAGGTGTTCACTACCCGGATGCGGACCGCATCCGGGTTGTGATGGACCAACTCAACACGCACAAGCCGGCCGCATTCTACCAGTTTTTCCCGCCAGACCAAGCGCACGCGTATCTTGATCGGTTCGAGTTCCACTACACGCCCAAGCGTGGGAGTTGGCTGAACATAGCGGAAATCGAGATTGGCGTCCCCAAACGACAGTGTCTTGACCGACGTATCTACCACGCAGCGACGCTCCACGCGGAGGTCGCTGCGTGGCAAAAGCGTCGGAACGAGACGAGTCGTCCCATCGACTGGCAGTTTACCACCGACGATGCTCGCATCAAGCTCCGCCAGCTCTATCCAGTTGAGTTCGAAGAGAATCTACAGATTCAGAGTTGAAACTACACTAAGGCGATGGACGACGTGAGTGACATTGACATTGGCAAAGGTTGTGAGGTAGTTGGCGTCATCAGTCATTATGCTTGACGGTGCTCGTAAATCTGTTTGGCGATTTTCGCAGAATCAGCAGTACTACCGACCAACATCACTCACCTGCAATCCGAAGGTATGTACCCAGCTCCACACTCGGTAGTTCCCATCAAGTCAGCGGCTAGTCACAACTGACGAGGTTACGTTCGCAGAAAGCGTCTGGGTGGATGTTGTGGAATTTCTCTACCACCCAGACACTGTTCTTACGGCCTCTGACCTTGAAACCTTAGCGCTTGATCTGCTCGCAGAGGTTCCGATCCCCGGAGTCGAAGGCTGTGGCTTCGACTCCGGAATCATCCGTCAAACGCTGCTGCAAGCTGTTGTCGATCAGAAATCCATCAAAGCCGTCACAGACGCCACTCGTAGCAGTTACTCCGACGATTACACCCTCAAACAACTGCACACCGTTCCAGCGGATGATCTCGAGGCCGCCGTCAACGACATCTTCGCTCAACAAGCGACGATGATCCTCGGCCCCAGCCCGAGGATCATCTGCCTCAACTTCGTCGATATCCATTACCACGGTTGTCCACACGCTGATGCTAGCGAACTCTGCCACACGAAACCACGCGATGGCACCAGCAAGTGCCATCGCTACCTCGCTGGATTCGTCCTCTGTCGAGCTAAACCACTCGTCGTCGCAGTCACGCCCGTCAGTGGTGACGAACCGACGAGCGACGCGGTCGAGCGACTGCTCGACCACGTCGCGGCCCTACCGTTCACCGTGGCTGGACTTCTCGCCGACCGCGGCTTCTACAACGGTGCATCAATCGAGCGACTGGATGCCGTGGCACCAGTCGCTCTTCCGATCGTCCGCCGTGGGAAGCAGATGGCCGAGAAACTGGACACGTCGGTCTCCTACTGGACGGAATACGTGATGTACAACGGAAGCGAGCGGGAACTGCGCTTCCCGCTCGCGGTCTGTGTCTCCTACCAACAAGGCAACCGAGGCCAACACGGGGTGCTGGTGCGGGCCTACGTGGCGTGCGATCTGACCGATCGCACGCCGAAGGAAGTCGAAGCTTTCTACCAGAAACGATCAGCCATCGAGACAGCGTTTCGGACGATGCGTGAAGCGCGTGCGCGGACAAGCACAATCGATCCAACCGTTCGGTTGTTATTCATCCTCGTGAGCTTCCTGCTATGGAACCTCTGGGTGATTGTCCGATGGGACGTGCTTGCCACGCCGCGACGAGGCGGGCGAGCATACCCGTCTGGTTCCGCTTCGAGGTATTTCGGGAGTGGCTGATCACGCTCTCGACGACACGTTGGGCCGGAAGTGGGAAGCACCGACCAACGGTGTCGGAATCCCGGCGACCTACAGCGAGCTGGACGCGGGCTGAGACGCCCGTGTCCAGCGGCAGCCCTGTACGTGAGCGATAGCTTCGCCTCTTGTCTGGACTGACGGCGCTCTTACTGGCGTGAGACCGCCGTCTTTGTTCGACTTGACAAATCGTCGCTCTGATCTCGTTCATTTCTCTGCAGAAATCGAGTCAGCTCTCAGGAACGATGGGAACTACCGACACTGCAAATGTAGTCGTTCAACGCCGCTTCAACCGAGGACGCGCGTAATCTTCTGAAACCCACACCAAAATTGTACAGGAAAGTCGTCAGCTTGTCCACTTGGTAACCCGGCTGTTACTGTTCGAAAAACTCTATCTCGCCCTCACTCCACTCGGGAATGAGAATTATCTCCCGTAGGAATCAAATCGTCTCATCCTTTTCGCTAAGTTAGCGGTGTCTATGATGAATCGGGACAGATATATACCTGCTAAATTCAGTTGGAGTTATGAGTGATCGGCAGTCTGTCTCCCTTCCCGAGGACACAATTCAAAAAGTCAAGCATCGCCTTCAGTACACAACCTTCGACTCTGTCGATGAATACGTGTTGTTTGTTATGGAAGAAGTTCTCTACCGTGTCGAAGATCAGGGGGCAGTAGAACAAACGGAGCACATTGACGAAACTCAGGTAAAAAACCGGCTTGAATCGCTAGGGTACCTGAACGAATAAATGGTATAGTTTTCAGTTAATCGTGCTCGGTGGCACGAAACACGAATCGGTCTCTTGCGTCCTATGGTCAGTACCTCACAAAACATCGCCGATTAGCCTGACCTGGTCCACCGTTTCTGTTGGGTTGATAATGTTTAGTTCGAATCTTTACCGGTAAGATACGGCCAGATGTTCGGTTCGATGATTGCGCTCAGTCCTCGCGGAATGTAGTCTTTCAACGTCGAGAGATCTGGCATAAGGCGGTACTTGAACCACTCTTGCAACTGGTCCCAGCATCTTTCGACAGCGTTCAATTCAGGGAGTTTCGACGGGAAGTACCACACTTCGAGATCGTCCCCGCGCACGCACGAGACCGAACTGTCTCATTGAGACTAACGCAACTTCTGAATAAATCCGTCGAGGTGATTTTCGATCCACGAGCCTGCGAAGCTCAGCTGGTCGGTCAACTTCGTGAAGATCTCATCGAGGAGGGCGCGGTATTCAGCCGCGCCCTCCACGATCAGGGG
>NZ_JBNTJW010000027.1:0-11771 GCF_051195055.1 Halobellus sp. EA9
GCACCGACGCTTTCGAGACCGACAATTCTTCTGCGAGTTCCGTTACCCCGGCCTCCCGCCCGCCGGCGAGTGCGCTCCTCTTCGTCGGTGCGCACTCCGTCATTGACCGCCTCGATGTAGACTACGATGCCCGTGATATCGCCGAGGGTAACTTCCGCACCATCCTTTCGGTGTTTCTCGTCCTGCTCGTCCACTCCTTCCCTGAGGGTATTAGGGTGTCATAGAAGGCTTTCCACACCAAACAGGAATCGCTCACTACAGGAAAACGCTGTGTCACACCGAGCCGGAATCTACCTAGCTTCTGTCAAGAATCAGCTGCTGAATATAGAGGATCTATTCAGCACTAAACTCCACGCCTGTGATTTCAAAGCGTGCGCCGCCGTCGGACCCGTCGGTGACGCGAATATCCCAGCCGTGAGCTTCAACGATTTGTTGCACGATGAGCCTGTCATAGAAGAGTTCACAAGGCTTTCTGAATGAGCTTTAACGAACTGAAAGCGTCGTACACTTGGTGCACGCTGTTCTCAGCCTATTTTAGCTATGGCGAAAGAGAAGTTCGGCGTCGCTGTTGACGAGGAAATCGTGCGAGAAGTAGATGAACTGGTCGCTGAGTGTGACGATCTCGGAGTCAGCCGCTCCGAGATCGTCGAAGCCATTCTCACAGCATTCGTTCAATCCGAGGCGAACCAGGTTGAACGGGTTCGAGAAATCATTATTCGGAAACGAAAGGGCACTATCTAACCGTTTCTAAACTCCGTGCACCAAGTGCACAAACTTCTAAAAGAGTTACCGTTTATAAAAATAAGTAATCTGACTATAGTGTGTGAAGAGTTCTATGACACGCTCGCACGATTGTTAATCCGAACCCCGACCCTTTCTCACCCGTTGAATACCCGTCGGTGAAGATCTGATCACGCTGTTCTTCGGGAATCCCTGGCCCATCATCTTCCACGTAGATCCCTGAGCCACTCTCAAGAACCCCAATCCGAATCGTCACATCACGCCCACCGTGTTCGACAGCGTTCCGAAGCAGATTCTCAAACAACTGTTGAACACGGCTCTGATCTCCCTTTAGTACAATATCAGCATCAATTTTGAGGGTTGCCTCTTCGGCTGTCACGAACTCCCAGCAGTCTCGTACTAACTTGGCTAACTCGATTGATTCGGTCTCGCCAATCGACTGGCCTTCCCGTGCGAGCATAAGCAAATCATCGATCAATACACCCATCCGTTCCAATGCGTTTCGGCATCGATCGAAGTGTTCGGGATTGCCCGTCTGCTCCGCAAGATTGAGGTAGCCCTGAACAACCCCGAGCGGGTTTCGGAGATCATGAGAAACGACGCTGGCGAACTCTTCTAACTGATCGCGTTGCTGTTCAATCCGCTCGGTCGCGCGTTTCTGGAACAGTTCGTAGCTCACCCACTCAGCCATCAATTCCACGAATGTCTCTTCTTGCTCAGTGAAGGGCTCCTCCCGTGGTTCGTCACCGGCAAAGCAGAACGTGCCGTACACCTCGCCCTCAACGATGACTTTCGCGCCAATATACGATTCGAGCCCGAATTCCTCGTATGCAGCATCGTCTTCCCAGCCTTCGAGAGCTGCGTGCTGGACAGTAAGAGCATCCTCTTGGTCGATTGTCTTGCGACAATAGGCCTTCGACAACGGACAGGAATTCCCTGGTTGGAGTAGTTCGTGGTCGCCACTCGCCTCAACAATCAACTGTGTCCCATCAGAAATCTCGGTGAGGAATCCTGCTTGCACTCCTAAATACTCGCGTCCGAGGTCCAACAGTTCCTGAACTTTTTGCTTGAACGGGCGATCATAATCTGACGTAACTCGATACATCCGACGGAGTGCCTCATCATCGGATACCGTTTCCTCTTTCTGGGGCCGATCAGTCCCGAATGGGGCCATCATTTTGTGCAGACTAGGGCTGTATATAGAAGTATTGCTCAACTGAATAACCCGTACGTAGGTGATTAGAATCACTCACATTAGCTATCAACGCGTTACTACCTCTCATTAATTTCAACACAAACGCCCACTTAGTATCTCGTATGAATGGGTCTGGGGTGACAGCTGAGCCGACATTGGTTGTCGAACCGGACGGCATCATTAGTTTCGCGGACACGGCCGCCCAGTCCCTTCTTGCAGCCGATACAGGCAAGGACATAGTCGGTAGCTCGATCACCGAATACACCTCTTCTCCGTATCACACCTCGCTCATCGAGCAGCTCCAACGCATCCATAGCGGAGACGCGTCTTCGATGGGACTGCGGATCGAATTGAATGTTGCAAGTGGTGAATCACGCGAATTCATCGCGGTGAGCACACCTGTTGACTGGAACGGCAGCGAGCAGATTCAACTCCTGCTCATTGAGACGGATGACCAGCTACCGTCAGGATTGTCTGCTGAGACGATGGACGAATCGCCGATCGGGATCTCAATCGCTGATGCAACCCGTGAAGACGAACCACTAATCTACGTCAACGATGGCTTCTGTGAACTCACGGGATACGAACGCGAAGAGATTCTCGGCCGCAACTGTCGATTCCTACAGGGTGAGGAGACTGACGAAGCGATAGTCGCCGACATTCGACAGGCGATCGACGCCGAAGAGCCGATCACCACCGAACTCCGCAACTACCGCAAAGACGGCTCGCTATTCTGGAACCGACTCACCATTACGCCCATCGAGGACGAAACAGGGACCGTCACCCATTTCCTCGGATTTCAAGAGGACGTATCCGACCGCAAGCTCTACGAACAAGAGAAAGCACTCTTCGAATTACAGGCTCAGGCGATTGAACAGTCGATCTTCATCACCGACGCAGAGGGAACGATCGAGTACGTCAACCCTCAGTTCGAGCGAACGACGGGCTACGCAGCCCACGAGGCGATCGGAGAAAATCCACGACTTCTGAAATCCGACCAGCAGGATGAGGAGTTCTATCGGGAACTTTGGGAGACGATTAGCGCTGGTGAGGTCTGGGAAGCCGAACTTACCAATCGTCGCAAGTCCGGTGAGCTGTACCAGACGACCCAGAAGATCATTCCAGTGACGGGCCCTGATGGGGCCATCACCAACTTCGTCGCTATCGAAGAGGACATCACTGATGCGCAATTCATCGAGCAGGTGCTGCACGTGATGGATCGGGTGATGCGGCACAACATTCGAAACTCCGTGTCCGTGATCGATGGGTATGCTGACCTGCTGGACCGCGAATTAAACGACAAAGAACACAAAGCAGCGATCCAGGCAATTCGGGAGCACGCTGAGAAGCTCAAACGGCTGAGCGAGGAAACGAAGGCCATCCGGGAGCTGTTTCGGCGGCGACACGCAGAGCACTCGCTCTCAGTAGCTGCAATTGAGGGGTTCGTCGAGAAACGCCGGGAGATGCACCCCGATGCGGTCATAGATCTCTCGATAGACGTTGCAGAGGATACAGTTGTGCAGAATGGGAGTTTACTCCAGTTAGCGATCGATGAAGCGCTGGAAAACGCGATTGTTCACAATGATCGAGACGAGCCCCGGGTAGAGGTCCGGGTGACACAGGTAGCGGATGGAAGAGATCTCCGTGTTGAGATTTCAGATAATGGCCCCGGGATGCCGGAATCCGAGTGGGACGTGATTATGACCGGTGAAGAGACGCCGCTTGCACATACGGAAGGGGTCGGGCTATGGCTTATCTACTGGACGGTGACTGCACTGGGTGGAACGATAGATCGCACCGAGAACGAGGCTTGTGGAACGCGGCTCATCTACCGAGTGCCACTTGCAACGGGCGGTCGAACTGAAACTTGGAAGTCAGGAGAATGAGGCTATCTCAAGATAGCAGGACACAGATTGGTACAGTACTGGACGCTTCCTCAGGCTCTGCTGACTTGAGAGTAGAGGTTTAGTACACGGAGTACAACTAGAATACGAAGAATGAGCCTCGGGGAGTTCTTTACTCGAAGCGAGCGAGCAGACGTGTCACTCGGGGTCGTTGGGAGCGATACACCGGAGCAGTTGCAGGACCTGTTAGCGCGGATCTTTGATCGACAGTCAGTCGAAGTCAAAAAATCCGTCACAGTTTCTGAGGCCGAATCTCCAACCACAGACCGGGTGTATTTGTTGGATGACGGGGAGATTCTTGCAGAATCACCGCTAGAGGACGTTGCGAACTCGATTCTGTTGGTCAATTCTGACCTGTATACCACAGGAGCCCGTAGCCTTGAGGAAGTCGATCTCCCGGACGTGATCGCAGCACTCGACGAGACGCACTTCCGGTTGCGCGGGTATCCCGAATCCAATAAAGAGAAACTGCTGTTGATCACGATCTCACGATACATCGAACAGACAGCACTCGAACACGGAACGGGCAGACACCGCGCGTCTTTCCAATACCTCTCACGGATCGACGATGAGCGGGGCACCAGAGAGGTCTACGAGCGGCTTGGCGACAGCGACGTTGATACCCACATCTACGGGATTCCCGACTGGACACCACCGCCCGAGTACGGATTAACAATCCACGGTGGGTGGGGACAAGAGTTTCGAGACTCGTGGTTTGTCGTCTACGTCCCCGACACCCCTTCGAAACCCCACACGGCGCTCCTTGCGATCGAAGATGAGCCAAACACTTGGGACGCGTTCTGGACGTACGATCCAGATACCGTCCGTGAGATCAACCGATACATCGAACGGGAGTTGTAGATCCACTCTCGTCTTCGCCCCGCTTCAGCGAAAGAGGCGTAGCTCAAGACTAACGGATCGCTCGATATGCACGCATACTTTTCCGGCTGATTCAGTCAATCCCAGCCGAAAACAACCGACACTGATTGATCAGTACAGGAGACTCACGTATTGGTCAGGACAGGTTTCGTAGTTATGATGACGCGCTGGACAACTTACAGTTTCGTTCCGATGATTTGTATATTGTCACAGAGTATGGTGTTTCAACATTCGCTCCTGTTTGGCCCGAAACGTCTATTTTGGTAGTTCCTGACTTTTTAGCTCCATCGTAACTGAAACTGTAGTCCCCGGGCGAATCGAGTGTCGTAGTTGCTTCTCCTCCGTTACCATCAGTATTAGTAACCACAAAGACATTATTGACACCGCTGAAAGAGACGCTGGCTGCTATCCAATCATTTCCTGCTGTAGCCGCGTCGAGATTAGAAATTGACGCGCTACCCTTCGGTTCGATATTATCAGGTACATCATATTCACTAAGAACTGCACCGCTGTCACCTTCTCTGTCTTGCCAATTGACTCGTAGCGTCTCCCCTGCTTCCACGCCGATAGTGACGGAATCACCGGCACTGATCTCGTCTCCTGTCCACTCGGTAATCGATCCGGGTTGTGTGTATTCTGTGGCTGCACCGGTGAAATAGAGACGTTCGCCACGAATACTCTCCCCACCCGTGTATGTCACTTTCACTCCACCACAGGTAGCCTCCGAAAAACTGAATGCTCCCCGTGGCGCGGGATTGTCTACACTGTTGGCTATGTCAGTTGTATATACGGCCACCGTAGTAGATATGATCACTACGATTGCAATCATCAAGACCACCGCTATGACTGTAGAGACGGACCTTTCGTCGGAGAGCAATATCATTACATCTATGAACAGATTCTGGTGTGATATTAAATGCTATTGTAATCCTATATCGGAGCGAACTTCAGATTCCTCCACACGTAAGCAGAGTCTCACAGCTCATTCGGCTGTGAGATCGTGAAATAAACACCCTGGCAACTCTTCTATGACGCCCTTTGAGGGTATCGCAATTGGCGTCTCCTTTGCGCATCTTGAGACTTCAACTCCGCTGCGGATCCTCGGACTCACGATACCGCTTCTCGCTGTCGCTATGACGTTGACCTCCTCCCGCGTCTGAAGACGCGGGAATCCCACCACGGGATTTCAGGCCGAGCGTTCGCTCGACCCTACGGTTTCAAGACGCATACGTTCCAAGCGTCTCTTGCTGGACTTCAGCATCGGCTTGGCTGTCTTGTGGCGCGGTCAAACGCGCCCCATCCTCAGCCGAGTCATCGTCGTTCGGGTGTTCTCTGGAACGACTCTCTCCGCTGAGGTAGCGGTCTGCGATGTTCACCGCTCCGTTCACGTCCGCTTGGTACTCGTCCATCCAGCAAGCGTCGTTCGTACACTTGAACGTCGCCTGTCGCGGGCGATACCCTACCTCACCGCAAGCGTGGCACTCCTTCGACGTGTTGCGCGGGTTCACCGTCTCGATGGGGATACCCTTCTCGACGGCCTTGTAGCGTATCTGCGCGTGGAGTTTGGCGAACCCCCATCCGTGGAGGCGGCGGTTCATATACTCGCCGTAGTCCATCGACTCCCGTATGTACGTCAGGTCTTCCAGAACAAGAACGGGATTCTCGACGGACTCAGCGTACTCCACGACTTCGCGGGTGACGCGGTGGAACACGTCGTCTATCTGGTTCCACAGGTCGTCACCGAACGACTCTGCGATACGCTCGCTTCCGCGTGTCTGAAGCCGCCTCGTGGCGGTGAAGTAGGTCTTGCGGAGCCGACGAACGGTCTTCCCCTCGTCGGCCCACAGTTCGGGAGCGGTCGGAGAACCGTGGTCGTCGCGGTGACACACCGTGACGAGTGACGCTTCCCCAATATCGACACCGATGAGCGTCCGTTCCTCGGCGGACGCCTCGGAACCATCCTCCACGTCGCGGGTGGCGGTGACGTGGAGGAACCACGTCCCGTCCCGCTCGAACAACCGACCCTCACCCATCTCCGCATCGCCAGCGTGCAACGCTTCGAGCCAGTCCCGCTGGTCGGGGTTCGGCTGGGCTGGCATCCAGAGGTGGTAGTCCTCGTGGTGCGGAATTTTGACGTACCACTCGATAGCGTTCTCGGGCTTGTGGTCGAGCCGTAGCCCCTCGTTCGTGAAGCGGACAGGGTGGTCGTCGTGAAGTTCGCCCGCGTTGTAGGTCGTCGTGAGTTGCGGGACGTACTTCTTGAGCGCGTTCTTCGCGTACCCGCTCAGGTCGTAGTTGACCACCACGTCATTCGCTTCGGTCTGCGTGGTACATCGGGCGTCGAAGGCGTCGTGAAGCGCCTGTTGGTACGCCTCTCGCGTCTCTCGGAGTTTCCTCCGCTTGTGAGCGTTCGGCTTTACCAGTTTGAGTTCCAGCGTCTTCGTGAGTTCGGTCACGAATCGTCCTCCTTGTGCCGCTGGATGTAGTTCGTGACCGTCTCGCTGGATACGTGGCCTGCTGTTCCTGCGTAGTATCCCCTCGCCCAGCGAATCTTCTCGCCGTCGTGGTCGGCGTATCGGTGGTTGTATTTCCGTGATGAAATCCCCTTGAACCAGTTGGAGAGAAGGGACGGGGCGTGTTTCGGTGGGCTACTGACGAACAGGTGAACGTGGTCGGGCTGAACGGTCAGGTCGAGAATTTCGAGGCCCTTGTCGTCGGCAATTTCGTGGAGGATGGTTCGCACACGGTCTGCGACCTCGTTGACGAGTACCGACTGGCGGTACTTCGGCAACCACACTATGTGGTAGTTGAGGTTGTAGGTCGCGTGCCGTGTGGTCTTCATCCGTGTTGTACACTATATGCCGTCGGTGGCTTAATACTACCGACAGAGCGGTGGGAAATCCAGCCGTGGCGTCGTCGGTGGAGGTGTACGCTATTGTCCGCTTGACCCCCGCCTAAAGACGGGGGTATGCGCTCGTAACTGTATCACCGATTCAGACTGGCAGCGCGAGCACTGGAGGCCCTCGCGCCAGCGAACCTGTTGGAGCAGGTCTGCGGCGCTCGTCTCCGAACGAAACACTTCAACTGGGAACATACTCGGGTGATGCTGACGCATCACCCTTGCCCGCTACGCTTCTACAGCGCCAGCTGTGTTCGACCAACAATCTGCTTCCGAAGAGCGTTAACGGAATCTTCCCGTGAAAGCGTCTGAGACTACCGTTAACCGTCGGCAAAACAGGGCAAGCCGTGGGCTTCCTCCACGTTCCTCTGTGATCTCCAGACGATAGCGCTCGCGCCCCACATAAACATAAGAAATCAGAGAGCTCCAGTCTCTAGATATATGTAACAACTCAAACAATATAGGAGCACTTATTATCCTGGTCTGCCTACACTTCTGTGTAGGTGAACATCAAATGACGCTACGAGATACCGTCTGGGACGAAGTATTGCGCGAAATCACGCGGATGGGCTACATTACGGTTAGTGACTTGCCGTTCGAGGAGTCACAACAGTATACGGTCCGCCGAACGTTGAAGGAAATGGAAGAAGCCGGCTGGCTTCGACGGCGAAGCAGCCATACCTCGAAGTGGTGTCTCGGTAAGAAGGCCGAGGTCCATCTCAATGCGAGCCGTGACGCGATTCAGAACGCCCGGGAGATTGCTAGTGAGGAGTAGCTTGGGCTCCCGACTCTGTAACCCCGTAATGTGAGTAGTTGTGAGGCGCTATGGAGTCCCGTCATCACTACCGTTCAGACGGGACTTCTACGGGGTCGCCTGGTGTGATCAAATAGATGGTAATCTGTTACATAGCGGGAATAACTAATATTCTGTATCTGATAATTCAGAGTAGGCGGAGGTTCCGTCTACTCGGTTGAGTCGGTGAAGGAAGTGGTTGTAGGCCTGCCGGCAGGTATCGACGGTCCACGTCAACCGCTCGTGGAGTTTGTCGGACGGTTTGAGCCGATACCTGTAGTTGTAGCGCATAGCCTACTCGTCGGATGGATCGGTGACACGAACGACCTTGACGGTCGCACCGGCCCACGCTTTCCGGACGTAGACGTGCGTGCCGTTGCCGGATCGGCGTGTTGATGTTCCAAGAGCTTATTGTCTATGAGGTCATAGATCATAGTAGATGGGCAATCCGCTGGAATTGAACCGAGCCATCCCCGGTGGTCGTGTTGAGATGTTCGCCATTCCCGACGACGACTACCCCGGCGATTGGTTCTACTGATTCCAGTACTACAATCCAGAGACAGGCGAGATACTGCGCTACGACAACGCTCACGATGACGACGACCTCGGATGGCACCACCGACACACCAGCTTCGGAGACGATTCGGAGATCCGGTTTCAGAATATCACCGCGCACATCACTCGCTTCCTCCAGGAAGTTGCCCACCTAACCAACATCGAGAATCAGAACAATGACTGAACGTAGCAACGACGGCTGGCCCGACAAGTACCGCGATCCCCGCGATCGTCCGCATCCCAGTGTGCTTCGTGTCACTGTGGAGTCCTTCGAGGAAATGCGGGAGGATACCTTCGACGCTGTCGAAGCGGTCGGCGATGGCGAGGAGCAGCCCGCGGTTGTCTCCTTCCGCACGGTCGGCGAGTTGCGGAAGATCCTCACCGACCGGCGGATCGAGCTCCTTCGGGCGCTGATGGCGACTGAGGGCGCAGCCGAGAGCATCTCCGCGCTCGCAGAGACGCTTGATCGTGACTACCGGACGGTGCACGATGACGTCTCACTGCTCTCTGATTATGGGTTGTTGTTCCTCATCGAAGATGGACAGTCGAAGCGTCCGTTCCTCCCGTACGAGCGGATCCGTCTCGATGTCGAGTTTGTTGGTCGGGGAGCGAGGGAAGAGCCTACTCCCGCTTGATCACCATTCGACACCGGCACAGATATGGAAACTGCACTCTCCCCAGATTCCTCGGTCACTCTCGCCGCGGCGGGAGGTTCGCGTCCGAGCGGCGTTCGTACATTGAGGTCAGCGGGATTGGGCTGATGCGTTCGACGGTGCCGGCGGCGACCTGGTCGGCGAGCCACGAATCCGTACTGGTCACGTCGTCCGGCGAGACGTGTGTTGCGCGGCGGTCCGGCGGGACGAACCGAATCTGGCGCTCATCGCGCGTGGCGTACACGCGGCACAGGTCCCCGTCGATCCGCACCCAGCCGAAGTCGCGTTCGTCATCGGTCTCAGAGACGTGGATCGCCGAGTCTAGGACCCTGAACATATCGTCGAGACGGAACGCGTCGCGTGATTCGACCGGGACACGATACGTCTGGAACGTGATCGCGTTCCCGAGGCCGAGCGTTTTGACGCCGGATCGAACATCCTGAACCACGCACATCCCTTCCAGTCGGTGCTGAACCGCCCCGTGTTCACCACGTCGTGTCCCCCCATTCGCCTGTCTTCTCGTATTCTCCGTCGCTGTCTTCATTAGAAAATACGTCGATACTTCCAATACAATTGATGACAAAGAAATACAAATGCCCATCGACATCGAGACATTCGACTCCTCTCCTGAAGATCGACTCCAGAACAGCAAAGAGACGAATGCCGATCGCGTGATGCGGTTTCTCGATTCCCATCCCGACCAGGCATTCACCCAGAGCGAGATTCGGGATGCAACTGACGTGAAAGCTGGGAGCATCAGTGTCGTCCTCTCGCGGCTCGAAGACCGCGGGCTCGTCTGCCACAAAGGCAACTACTGGGCGCTCGGTGAAGTCGACGAGGTGGCTGCCTACACGAATATTGTCGAGAGCACGCGCGCCGCAAACGACCGCTTCGGTGAGGAAGATATGGACGAATGGCTGGAACACCCCGTCGACGACGAGGAGACTGAATGAATTACGAAACATTAGAGCGGAAAGCCTCGCGCTTCAGCGCCGGGAGGATGTCAACGGTGTTCGTGGTGGAAACTGATGGAACTCAATAACGACACGCTCACCGTTTCACGGGAGCTTTCAGAACTGGACAGAGACGTACTCGAATTCACACGGATTCTCGACGCCTGCGATGTGGACTACGTTATTGTCAGTGGGTATGTCGCAATCCTCACTGGGCGCTCCCGATCCACAGAGGATATCGACGTCATTCTGGAATCATTGTCTGAACCGGAGACTGAGCAGTTGGTTACCGAACTCAAAGATCGAGGGTACTGGGGGATGGCGATGCCGCTTGATGAGATGTATTCGATGTTGAGTGAGGGCAGCCGGATCCGGGTTGCCGAGAAAGGAGAGATGTACCCAAACTTCGAGACGTGGTTCGTCTCAAACGACGTGGAACGCGAGGCACTCTCGAACCCCCTCACGGTGACATTCGATGAGGGGCAGATCGAGATCAGTCCGCTTGAACTCCAAATCGCGTACAAGCTCCGGCTCGCGCAGGCTGCAGACAGCCTCAGCGGGAAGGATTTTGAGGATGCACTGCACCTGTACTTGACCTTCGAGGAACGATTTAACACAGAGCAGCTCGAAACGTACGTCAAAGAGCTTGGAGTGGAGGATTACTATGCTGAACTCACAGGAGTTTGAAGACGATCAACGTCGGAACACGGAGCAACGGCGTGCGATGATCAAACGCTGGGCCGAGTATGTTCGGACGCACGACGACGAGGAGTGGTCACGACAGCAGAATCGGCTTATCGACTCACAGCTCCAGTCGGCAAACGAGATGGCTGCGGCTGGCGACACCGATCCAGTTCGGTTCACGGCTGCTCGCGATCGACTGCGTGACCGATGACCGACGCGGTTTCCTACGATGTTGACACCCTCCTCCGCGTGAACACGGAGGGATCCCGAGCGGTGAGAATTTTAGCTGAAGCGGTAGCGCGGAGTCCCCTTCCTCAAAGAGTGACCAAAGGGAGCGAGTAGGGAGGGGAGGTTCTGACATTCTCCCACGGCTATAGTGATTAACGCAACTTCTGAATGAATCCGTCGAGGTGATTGTCGATCCAGGAGCCTGCGAAACTCAGCTGGTCGGTCAACTTCGTGAAGATCTCATCGAGGAGGGCGCGGTATTCAGCCGCGCCCTCCACGATCAGGGG
>NZ_JBNTJW010000028.1:0-9449 GCF_051195055.1 Halobellus sp. EA9
CCACGTACGCGCTTCTGACGGCGTGAGACTACAAACAATCGACCCTACCCCGGCGCTGTCTTGCGTTCAACAAGGCATCTAATGTTCAGAGTGCCTTGTCGATGTTGTGAGTGAGACAGCCGACAACGAGTTCACGGAATTGCTTCCACCAGAGTCGTGAGCGGACGAGTGCGCCATATTTCCGTTTAATGCAAGAGTTTACCGTTTCATTCTGACTACGTTGACCGTAGAGGTCGGCGTCCAACCGGGAGTTCCACGTTCGGTTCCCCGAGGGGTATATTGAACCGGAGCATACACACCCCTCGGCTATGCCGTCATAATCGTCGACGGGACGATGCAGATCCACGGCCATACGCTCACATCTGGCGACTACGCTTATGGTCACGCTCCATAGCACACTGGAATATCACAGTGACGACGCCGACTACGGCTGTCTCGTCTTCGCGTCCTTCGCGGGTGGAACGTCCTCCCACGACTGGGACAATGACCCGAACGAATAGAGTGTCAACCACGCGACCGTAGAGACGATGGACCTCCAACGTTATCGGGACTGGTCCTCAGCGACCCAGCGCTGGAAACTGTCGGTCCGTGGTAACAGACCATAGACAGTATCGGCGGCAACCGCTCTCTCTATTACTTGACTGGGAGCGGCGGAGTGACTTTCTCGCTGGTGACATTGTGGGTCTCACGTCGGAGTCATTGCCGCGCGTCCCAGGACATCGCCAGCACGGATTCGGTCGATGAGACCCTGTACGTCGTCCATCTCAACCACTTCGGTCACGATGGGTTCGATCGTTCCATCGGCGACGAGTTCCGCCGACCGGACGAACTCGTACTTCGAGCAGTACCGACTGCCGACTATTTCCGTCTCGTTGAACACCTGTGATCGTGGCGATACGTCTAGCGACCGACCCGGAAACGTAGTGAGATTGACCAGTCGCCCTCGCTGAGCGAGACGGTTCTCCGCTTCTGCTAGAAGTTCCATCGATCCGGTGAAATCGACGATCGCGTCGAAGGCAACGCCTTCGGTCGCCGCCGACAGTGAGTCACGACTCGTATCGACGGTCCGTTTCGCACCAAGTTCACGACATCGATCGAGCGCCGCCTGGTCGCGATCAACGGCCGCCACGTCCCCACCGAAGTACTGAACGATCTGAACGAGATGGATCCCGACACCACCCCCCGCGCCGAGGATCAACACCTCGTCCCCTGGAGTCACGTTCGCGCGCTGGTTCGCGACGTGGTACGACGTCGCAACGGCATCCGGAACGACCGTAGCGTCTATCGGGGCGATATCGTCGGGAAGGGTGAGCGCATTCGACGCAGGCAGTCGAACGTACTCGGCGAATCCGCCGTCGATATCAACGCTCACGTATCCGCCTAGACTCTCACAGAGCGATTCGTTGCCGCGTCGACAGTGCCCGCAGTGTCCACAGTTCAAATAAAAGTACGCGCCCACCGGCGTTCCGGGTTTCAGATGTGTAACGCCGGGCCCACACTCGCGAACCCGTCCGATAACTTCGTGCCCCGGGATCCGGGGCAGGGCACCTTCAGCGTCTCCGAGGTCACCGTTCATTATATGACCGACGGTGAGGCCGACACTCGTGGCTTCGACCTCGATCAGCACGTCGCCAGCACCCGGTTCAGGGATCGGTCGTTCGGCGGATTGCAGGTCACCGCCCCATCGCTCGATCTGCAGACAGTTCATAGTCTCTGGCATAGCGCATACACAGATTTGTTGAGTGATAAATTTTCCTGCCATTCTGCTTAGATCCGGAGGTAGTATGGTCCAATCGTCGGTGTATTCCTGATCAGTCCCGCTGCCGAGCTCCGCTCCTCTGCCGTGGATCCCGAACTCGGCCGTATCGTCTTCGGTGGACTGTTTCTCCTGATTATGCTCCTCTGGCCTCAGAGGCTTGGACGCTACCTCATGGACCGAATTGGCGGCGGTGAGCAACTTCTCGAGACGGATCACGACAGTCCTTCCGAGGGAGTTTCCGAAGACTGATGAACATAGTCACCTCAGACTGGTCGTATTCGCGCTTACCGTTTTGGAGGGTTCCATGCGTCCCGGTGATTACAACGTATGAGTCGGCGCGCCGTTAGATCGAAGTCGGCAACACCCAGAGCACAATCAAATGGTAGCAGGTCTCGAGTACCGTATCGAAATTTCAGTTAGCACTACTCTGAGAGGTACTGCTATCTCTATATAGCGACTGAAACGCATTTCACTGGCGTACTATAGATCCCCACACCCTAGTAGTGCCTGTCATAGAAAGCGTCACGTACGAAGTAGCAGGGTGCGGAAAGTGTGTCCAGCACAACCGCAACCCTGCAAGATGTAGCTTCAGTCAACGACTTCTTGAATGCGGCGGCAACCGAGACAGTACCGCCGTTTGAGTATCTTGAGTTCGAGTTTCTGCTGGAGTACGACGTGTTCGCCCCCGCTTCGAGGGGGCGAACACGAGTTCACAAACCACCAGACCTCTTTCGCGGATTTCTGCACTGCTACTACGAGGATGACTACGGCACGCGTCCGGTTACACGAGAACTCCAGCACGGCCTCGCCTGGTACTGCTGCGGACTCGACAAACCGCCATCCAGAGACACGATTGACCGCTTTCTCACTGACCTCGAACACGTTATTGACGATGTCTTCGACAGACTCGTCAAGCAGGCCGCCGCCCGCGGCCTGCTCGACTCAACGTACTCCATCGATTCGACCCACGTTGAAGCGATCCAACACAACGACGCTGCCTCGTGGAACTACGACCCAACAGCCGAGAAATACTACTACGGCTTTGGCTGTACACTCGTCTCAACTGGCGCAAAGATCCCGATCGCAGCGGAGTTCACACAAACCAAGCAAGCGGATCAGGAGACGGCGATGCGCGTCACGCGTGACGCGCTCGCCGTCGATACACCGGTTTGGATGCTTGGAGACAGCGCCTACGATATTCTCGACTGGCACGACCACCTGCTGGCCGCAGGGGTCGTGCCAGTCGCCCCGTACAACCCACGAAACACTGACGACCCGAAAGACATCGAGTACAGGGTCGAAGATCGGATCGAGGAACACAGCGAGGACGTGCAGCTGAATCAATCCATCTTCGGTAGTTCCCATCGTTCCTGATTGCTGACTCGATTTCTGGAGAGACATGAACGAGATCGGAGCGACCGATTCAATGAGTCGAACAAAGACGGCGATCTCACGCCAGTGAGAGGGCCGTCAGTCCAGCTACGAGGCGAAGCTGTCGCTCACACACAGGGCTACCGCTGGACGCGGGCAGCTTCAGCCCGCGTCCAGCTCGCTGTAGGTCGCCGGGATTCCGACACCGTTGGTTGGTGCTTCCCACTTCCGACCCAAGGTGTCGTCAAGAGTATGATCGACCCACTCCCGGAACACCTCGAAGCGGAACCAGACGGGGAGTGCTCGCCCGCCGCGTCGCGGCGTGGCGAGCACCCCCCATCGGACAATCAACCAGAGATTCCGCAACAGGAAGCTCACGAGGACGAACAACAACCGCACAACTGGATCAGTTGTACTTGTCCGCGCACGCGCTTCGCGCATCGTCCGGAACGCTGTCTCGATCGCTGAACGTTTCTCATAGAGGGATTCGACTTCTTTGGGCGTGCGATCGGTCAGATCGCACGCCACGTACGCTCGAACGAGCAGGCCGTGTTTGCCACGGTTCCCCTGTTGGTAGGAGACACAGACCGCGAGCGGGAAGCGCAGTTCCCGCTCGCTTCCCTCGTACATCACGTACTCCGTCCAGTAGGGGACCGTTGTGTCCAGTTTCTCGGCCATCTGTTCCCCACGGCGGATGACCGGCAGAGCGACTGGTGCCGTGGCATCCAGTCGCTCGATCGACGTACCGTTGTAGAATCCACGGTCGGCGAGGAGTCCAGCGACTTCGAACGGTAGGGTCGCGACGTGGTCGAGCAGTCGCTCGACCGCGTCGCTTGTTGGTTCGTCTCCACGGACGGGCGTGATGGCGACGACAAGTGGTTTAGCTCGACAGAGGACGAATCCGGCGAGGTAGCGATGGCACTTGCTGGTGCCATCGCGGGGTTTTGTGTGGCAGAGTTCACCAGCTTCGGCGTGGGGACAGCCGTGGTAGTGGATATCGACGAAGTCGAAGCAGATGATCCTCGGCGCCGGGCCGAGGATCATCGTTACTTGCTGAGCGAGCAGGTCGTTGACAGCGGCTTCGAGTTGGTCAGCTGGAATAGTGTGCAACTGCTCGAACGTGTAGTCGTCAGAGTACGTCTTCAGAGTGGTGTCGGTAACGACCTTGATCGACTTCTGATCGACGGCTGCTTGGGTGACTGTTTCCCAGATGATCCCGGAGTCGAAGACTGCGGCTTCGACTCCGGGGAGTGGAAGCTCCAACAGAAGGCTGACCGCTAAGTGTAGCTTCAACCCTCGACTTGCTGGTCGTCTTCGAATTCAATTTCGACCGGGTAGAGCCGACGTAGCTTGAGTCGTGCGTCATCGGTGGTGAACTGCCAATCGATGAGTCGGTCAGCCGAATTGCGATGCTCCTGCCACGCAGCGACCTCCGACCGGAGGATCGCTGCGTGGTAGACTCGTCGGTCGAGACACTTGCGTTTGAGCACACCCAGCTCGATTTCGGCCATGTTCAGCCAGCTCCCTTTCTTTGGGGTGTAGTGGAACTCGAATCGATCAATATACGCTTGCGCTTCATCTGGCGGGAAGAACTGATAGAAGCCGGCAGGGTTGTGCGTGTTGAGCTGATCGACCACCACCCGGATGCAGTCGGCATCCGGGTAGTGGTCATCCGCGAGTTCGACCATCCGGTCGATGAACTCGGTGGTACGTCGTCGCTCGGTGACTTCGACGTTCACCCACCCAGTCAACGGTTCCGTGGCGAGGTGAATCCGTTCTTTCCCGTTGCGTTTGTACCGGTGATCGACACGGGCGACCGCTCCCGGTCGCGCCGGGAGCGGGTCGCTCTCGTGGCCACGGAGTGCTTTACTGGATTCGTCGAAGCAGATGACTGGGCGTTTCTCGTCGTATGGTTCGTGGTAGAGATCGAGAACGTCCTCCATGTAGTAGACGAAGTCAGCATCGTTCTCGGATGGGATCGACCAGTAGTCAGAGAGATGCGGTTTCAGGGTGTTTTTTTAGACGCTGTCGGACGGTTTCGTGAGAGATCGACTCGAAGTCGATCTCGTCGAGGGTCACGAGTTCGTCGGCAAGGAGGTGTAGCGTCCAGCGAGCATGTCCTTCTGGGGGTTCGCTACAGGCGAGACGAATAAGATGGGCTTCGGCGTGGCCATCCATTTTGACTTCGTACTCGCGGTCGGGCTTGCGGCGATGAATCGCCGCGAGCCCTCGCTCAACGTACGCTTTGCGCGTGTTGGAGACCGTCTTGGGATGACAGCCGACGTGCTCACTGATCGCCGCATCAGTGAGACCGTCGTCAGCTTTCAGCAGAATCCGTGCTCGTGTGTTATCCTCGGCCTTGCGTTCACCGGTTGAAATGAACCACTCAAGCGTATTGCGGTCTTCCTCGGACAGCTCAACGACGTATTTCTTCGACCCCATTCCAGTAGAGACGCGCTCTGAGGAGATAAAGAGGTATATTCACGGTTGAAGCTACACTAAGCTTTCGAGGTCTGAAGCCGTAAGGACCGTGTCTAGGTGGTAGAGAAACCTTATGCACACCCATCCAGACGCTTTCTGAGAACCTAACTCTGTCAGTTGTGACTATCCACTGACCTGATGGGAACTACCGATCTTGGACGAGACGTACAACAACCGGACAGGAGCCGAACGAACCAACGATGCAGTCAAGGACTGCGGCCTCGGGCACGTCCGCGCCCGAGGCCGCGTCCACGCACGAATAGAAGTGTTCCTTGCACTGTGTCTCCGGATTGTCGTTGCAATCACCAACTACGAGCGAGGAAACGAACCGGGCTGTGAGAAACTATGAGATGGACCTACGAAAATCCTGCAACGAGAAATAGCGGGTGATTGATGATAATTATTGGGGTGAGCTTCAGCTCACCCAAATGTAGGCCAGCGAATCACCAGACAGCAGTGATTTCCGACCGGTTCGTTATCCGATAGGCTGGGGACTCGTGAATGCGGTAGCGGTTGCTGTGCGGACGGAAGGCGAACCCGTGCCTGAGCGATCTGTCGGATCGCTCAGGCACTCACCTCCGGTGGATCGTATGGTTCCTTACGCGTGAGCATATGGAAAATCGAGACCAACATCTTCCGAGCCGTTGCGACGATTGCGATCTGGTGGTTCTTCCGCTGTTTCAGCCGTGTGTAGAAATTCCCGAGGTACTCGTCACACCGGACAGCTATGCTGGCACACTGGACGAGGGCCCAGCGCAACGGCGCTGAGCCCTCTTTGCTGATGCTTCCACGCACCTCTCTGTCACCAGACTGGTGAACGACTGGATCAAGTCCAGCGTAACTCACGAGCTGTTTGTCCTCATCAAACCGCTCTACTTCACCGACCTCAGCGACGATGACAGCAGCAGTATACTGCCCAACACCAGGAATCGTCAGCAGCCGTTGGGCTGCTGGCGATTCCAGTACCTTCCGTTCGATCCTCTCCTCTATCTTCTCGATCTGCTCATCGTAGGCGTCAATCACCGAGAGGTGAGCCTCTAGGATCGCTCGATCAGCATCACTGAGAGAGAGTTCCGCCAGGAACTCTCGGCCAGTTGGGCCGAACAACTCGCTGTCGTAGGTGTTGTCGGTGCGTGTAAGGACAGCTCTGACGCGGTTTTTCTCAGCTGTCCGCTCTTCGACGAGTGATTTCCGCGTCCGGACGAGATCCCGCAGAACGCGGATCTCGTCCGGTGGGACGTAGCTCTCGGCGAGCATATCTGCCCGAATCATCTGGGCGAGCCGTTTCGCATCGACGCGGTCAGTCTTGACTGCCGCGTCGGCAATGATCCGGTTCTTTGATGGGTTAACGAGGGTAACGTCGAGATGCTCGTCGAGCATCTCGTAGATCGGGCGGTAGTTACCGGATGCTTCGATGGCAGCTTCACTGCCAGCGTATTCCTCGGCGAGTTCAGAGAGACGATCGTTTGGCAAGCGAATCTCGTCTTGCAGGTTGCCGTCGTCGTCCACGACGGCAACCTGCGAGTATCGTTTGTGGGTGTCGATTCCAAGGTACATTGAAGGCCTCCGTTGGGGCTGATCACGCGTGAATCAGAGAGACACCTATGCGTGCTCTGTGGCACAGTATTCTTCGTCCTATCACAGCGCTAAGACCAGTCATTCTAGCGTGCTTGTTGCACTAGTTCTCATTCGATCTCTGCCAACCCCTGTTGGTCTGATTCACGCGCCAGGGGCTTAGTTGCAGGATTTTCATAGAGTCATTCTATGACAGGCTCAGTATGTTTGAGATGTACTACTTGGTTCTACAATACATTATCTAGCACGAGATATATATCAGTATATTTGATTGGTATGTGCTAGATACAGACCTCAAAGCGTCTGTAACTGCGGAATGAGTCTGTTTATGATCATTGAATAACATTCACTATCTGGACCGAAAGCGTTCGGAAAACGTCGCCGCGTATCCGCGATCTTCCCACAGTGAGCCACCCGACACCTCATACTGTTTTATGAGCGAACAACCCGCATATGTAGGGGTGTATTTGCGCCGACAGTGACCGAAGAGACGACAGTTAATACCCAGATTGACCGTTCGAAATATGATCTCGATGGAAAGAAGTAGCGCTCAGGACCTCTGACTTCGTTGAGAGTCTCGTGTGACGACTGAGTTCGTCATGAAGCCAGTGAAAGTCGTCTATGTAAAGGCCACTACCCGATCTAACAGCCACGAACGAGACCCTGCTGTTGCCACTATATAATAGATGTACGTTTGTTAGACGGATCTCTCTTCTAAAGTATCTATCTTGTTCAATTATGTTTAATACTCTCTCGATATAGTACGGCGTATAACGCGGTAGAAAACCCGATATTGGATACAGAGACACTCTATACCGACAATCTGATTAGGTCGGAATTGTTGAATGCAGTTCAGCGAGTGACGTTTGGGCGTCATCGCTATCGTAACAATTGAATCGAGCTGTACACCGACTGCACTGCGGTCGGATGTGCCTCAGTTTTCACTTGCTACTGTGAGCCTTTCATAGAAGAGTTCACATAGTTTTCTGAATCAGCTCTAACGAATTGAAAACGCCGTACACTTGGTGCACGCTGTTCTTAGATGATCATAGGTATGGCGAAAGAGAAGTTCGGAGTCGCTGTTGACGAGGGAATCGTGCGAGAAGCATCCGTGTCCGGTTAAGCGGAGAAACCGACAGACAGCGCTCTGTTGACGAAGTTATCGTGGTAGACCGCGTGGGGAGAAAATGTGTTCAAGCAACTTTCCCCGGATCCCATACGACGGCGGTTGACTTCCCTGTTTCCCGCCGAGCTTATCGAAGACATCGCGCGCGAGCGCGATGTCGTCCAGCGTGACCGGAAGATCGACATCACGATGCTCGTCTGGACGCTGATCATGGGCTTCGCCGTCGAATGGTCTGCGAAAGAGTTGAGCCCTGAGAGCGCGTCTATCTCTTGATGAAGAGTAGTCGTCGAGGGCAGTTGGTGAAGCACTTGTCGGAAAAAAAACTCGAACAGGCAATCACAGACGCACAGAAGGCGGACGAGACCCGTCTCGTCCGGCGGCTCTGCTACATCAAGAATCTCTATCAGGGTGATACGCGCGAGGAGGCAGGCAAGCGCGTCGGGATCTCACGATCCACGACGCGCAGGTGGGCTCGCGCGTGGAATGACGGTGGTATCGACCAACTGCGTCCACGCTTCGGCGGCGGCAGGCCGCCGAAGCTTACCTCCGCACAATTCGGTGAGTTGTGTGAGATACTCGAAGAAGGCCAGCCGTGGACGCCACAGCAGATTCACGCGCTGATTGAAGACCGCTACGGCGTCACGTATCATCCTGCTCATCTCAGCCGGAAACTGCGTGCCGCTGGGATGAATTACGCAAAGCCACCATTCGTCTTTAGCTAAGACTCACACCTCGGTTGTGTAGCGGTAGCGAGTGTCTCTTGTAAGATCGGTCGTTGTTGGTGGATCTTCTGAGCGTCCTCGATCAGCCGCTCCAGCAGCGGCGGTGACGAGTAGCCGAGATACTCACCAAGTTCGTGGAGGATGAGCTGGGCGTGCGACCGGAAGGTCGCCGCCCAGCGTTCTGGTGGAAACACGATCTCGTCGTCAGCCTGCTCGGTGACCAGATCCAACAACTCACGACTCACCAGCAGTGACAGCAACGCCGCATACAGCAGCGCTCTTGGGTAAACGATTGTTGGTCAGATCTCAGCAGTAGCTGGAAGTCACAGCGGGCAAGAGTGACGCGACCGCGTCACCCGACGAACGATGTTCCCAGTCAAGACGTTCGTCTCGGAGCGTCGAGCCG
The DNA here is from genome assembly GCF_051195055.1 of Halobellus sp. EA9. Lineage (NCBI taxonomy): Archaea > Methanobacteriati > Methanobacteriota > Halobacteria > Halobacteriales > Haloferacaceae > Halobellus > Halobellus sp. EA9. The sequence continues at coordinate 9,441 of NZ_JBNTJW010000028.1, forward strand.
CGAACCTGT
>NZ_JBNTJW010000029.1:0-8759 GCF_051195055.1 Halobellus sp. EA9
ACGTCCAGCTCTGACTTTTATCGATGGCATCGGCTAATTCGCCAACAGAGTAGGACTGATCCCGCAAACAGTCGATTACCCGTAGCTCCGCTTCTCTCATATATTCCAATTCCACCGATGTGTTTATAACTATATCGGTGAGGATGGAATACAGATACCGGACGCTCAGTGTGGGTCGTCAAATGGTGAGGCGTTTGCACAAACGTATTTCGGAGAGACAATTCGATCTGCGAGTCAAACTACTCGAGAGGTGACGTGAACAGGCGCCGATACTCATCGAGCCACTCGATCTCGTGGTACGTCACGTCATTCTGAATGTCGTATTCAATCGGGAGTGGATCCGAACGCTGGGCTGTAAACGTGAGGTTGATCTCGATACAGGGCCCATGCTCTGAGACGCACTCGAAGCCATCGTCAACGGGGTAGACAACGCTAAACCAGCGAATCTGGAACCCAAAGTGGTCACACACATCTCTGACGACGGCAGCGTCACAATAGGGCGTGTGGACCCACAGTTCCCCGCCAGCGTACGCCTGATCCTTGACGCACCAGACTGCATCGAGGGAGCGGAGAAACTCCGCAGCGCGATTGTAGTGCGCTTCAGTCAGGCGATCCCACCAGTGGTACTCCTCGACGTCGTCAACGAGGAGCTGGAGGCAATCTCCACACACATCATACGCCCGCTCACCAAGAGAGACTTCGTGGAGTTTGTCGGACTGGGTGGTATCACACGCATCGCACGGCGGGGAAGCACCACTACCCTGGCATCCAGTGGATGATCGCTGTTCGGTGTGGTTGGAACACCCGCTGTGTGCACTCCCTGGCTTCTGAGATTCGTTTGAGTCGGTATTCTCGGTCATTGGTATCTAACCGAGAACCGTCAGTCACGCCGTGTGACTGGGCTCCCGGCTAGCACCGGACCGGCGATCGGCCACTCATCTATCGCCACAGAGAGCAGGTTGGTGTAAATAGTTTCTGTGGGTCCAACCGAGAACACCGGCCAGCGTCCGGCTATCGACGACAGCCGATATTAGAGCAATAAACATCGTGTGCAACCGCTTGTTGAAGTGTGACTGCCGTGCCTGTGGGTAACACACCCTAACTAATTTTAATACAATTGCCACGATATTCCAGGCTGACGTCCGATACACCCCTCAAATCGAGAGAGTTCAACACGATGATCATCACTCGCCTCACCCCGCGGCGTGCTCGTTCTCGCTTAGCCGCGGGTCCCGTGTTCGGCGAGTGCCTACAAGATCAGCGTGCGAAGAGCCCGGGCGCAAACCGCCGGATCCACGTCGACTTCGAATACGAGAGTTCGACGCAATCCGGCGACGTCCGGACACTCTCACCCGCATAACTCGGCCCCCATACGGACTACCCGTCACGGGTCGGGGAACACGGGATTGCCGCCTGCCTGTGCCCAGTACTCGCTCAGGACACAGCCTGATGCGAGTGCGGGGTGCCAGGCTCGCGGCTGATTGGTTTCCGTTCGTTCGATACAGGAGCGAGCGGACTTCGTCCGCGCTGAGCGTACGAAAGTCGTTAGCCAACAGCCCCGCAGCGAGAGCTGCGGCTACGTCGAGCCCCGGAGTCTCCGCTGGCGAGGGACGCCGGACTTTGAATCCGGAGGTCGCCGGTTCGATTCCGGCCGGGGCGACATGCCGACGTGGTGTAATCCGGCGAGCATACGGTCCTGTCACGGCCGTGATCCGGGTTCAAATCCCGGCGTCGGCGTGGATGCGTGGCGTGGCCACGTGGGGATACCCATCGAGGTAGGCAGCCCGTTGGTGCGGTCAGCTGGATCGTTCCGACGATGCTGGGCCCAGCAGGGTCTGCAACCTACATGAGCCGGTGTGGTATTCCCGGGAACACCCGAAGTACGCCCCCGCAATGAGACGCGCAACCACGACTACTCGGTCGCGGTTGCGCAGTTGGAAAATCGTACAGATAGATAATCAGCTGCCGAACGCTCGGCAGTCCCGTGAGCCGATGGTCCAGCGGACGACGATCTGTGCCTTGGGCGCACAGGACCGAGGTTCGAATCCTCGTCGGCTCACTGTGCCGTGACTGGGTATTGGGGAACCCAGCGGCCTGCTATGCCGTGGCCGTCTGCTATCGGTCTCCCGGTTCGAATCCGGGTCGCGGCGTCATGACAACGAATGTCTGCCCTACCTGCGAGGAGGAAGCGTTCCGTCACGTCCCGCTCGGTGAAACAACGTCCATCGACACGATTGGAAGCGTGAAAATCTGCGTCACCGAGGACGGCGCATACTTCCACGGAACGAGGTGACCGCCATCCATCCACTGGCGGACGATCCGTTCCAGACGAGGCCAACCCGCTCCAGTGGAGTAGCGGCCAAACTCACGGCCCTCTCACGGCCGAGCCCCCGGTTCGAGTCCGGGCTGGAGCATTCTCCAACAGTCCGAGACCTCTCACTTCCAGCCGACGGGACTGAGGGACGGACAGCTGTAGAGAACTGAGAGATGCCCATGAGTGAGTTCCGAATTGTGTGCTGCGGGATGGGATAATGGCAGTCCACGGGGCTCATATCCCCGAGGTCCAGGTTCGACTCCTGGTCCCGCAATGGAGGACAACAATGGGACTATTCGATACAGTCGAACTCTACGACGGCGTCCATCTACCGGAGTACCCCGAAGGGATTGCTCCTGCCGAGGACGTCGACTGGCAAACGAAAGGCATCGATCGACCGACTATGACCACATTTCGGATTACGGCGGACGGTCGGCTCCTCGAAGAGGAGTGGCACACCGAAGCGGTCCCGCCGGAAGACCGGCCATACGCGAGCCGTGACGACGTCGACGAGGAAGATCTCCTCTACATGGCCGGCTGTCGGAACCGAGTCCACGACGGCTGGATCGAACGAGACGACTACCACGGCCGTTTCAAGCTCAAACACTCCTTCGAGAATCTCGATACACTCGTCACGTATCAAGTGACGTTCACGCACGGGCAACTCGAGGGCTTCGAACGGCTGCAGTGACCCGTGCGTGCCCACACCTCGGTGCTTGATTTCGTCCCTACAGCGCTCCCGGAGTCTCCGTTGGCGAGAGACGCCAGTTTTTCAAACTGGAGGTCGGGGGTTCGATTCCCCTCGGGAGCACTCGGGGAGGCTGGCCCTGACAGCGTTTTTTCCGTGTCTGACATAGCGGGCAGCCACGGATCCGTGACGCTGTCACGGTCGGCTTTCCCCAAGCGTGTGGTCGTCCAGGTGGTGCGTTTCTTCGCCCGCAAAGCACACCAACGGGAGTCATAGCCCGTCGCACCACCGGTTGCCCGACCGCACGTGGCGACCGTCGAGTCGGAGCGTTGCTTCGCCAGGTACTCGCAGGTTCAAATCCTGTCGGTGGCGCAGTCCATCGAGAACATCCCGGACAAAGAGCGTACGAGAGGACGCTCGACACCGGTTCCGCTCCGACAGTTTTCCGGTCGCCGTGTCGCCAGTGGCCGTCGATCTGGAGCGCTACGTCGATGGCACTCGACGGGGTCGAATCCCGTCGTTCGCTCCAGAAATTGTTCGGCCACTCGTGTTCCCGTAGCTCAGTCAGGACAGAGCACCGGCCTTCGAAGCCGGGTGTCGCACGTTCGAATCGTGCCGGGAACGTCCAGCCGAGCGATGCGAGGCTGGGTCGGGAAGTTTCGCTCCCGAGACTCGTTGCTCACAGAGCGTGTGGGCAGCCGCGATCGGAGTCGCCTGTTGCGGCTCCGGGTGATAGGATGGAATTCAACACGCCAAAACAAACGGTCGCGGAGGCAACGCGGACCACCAACTACGAAGGTGGGGAAGCGTTCGAGCCTGCCGACCCCCGACTCGCACTGTACAAGCGCACGATCAACCAGCTGCTGGAGGGCTCGTTCTACGAGACCGATGACGAACAGCTCGCTGCTGTCGTTCGCCAGTTCGATGCCGCCGCAAACGAGGACCCGGAGTTCGTCCTGAAGCTCGCTGCGTACGCGCGTCAGGAACTCTACCTGCGGGACATCCCCCAGGTCCTGCTCGTGCTGGCAGCCAACGACGACCGATTCAAGGACGACTCCCCCGAGTCGCTCATCCGCGAATGGGCGCCGGCGATCATCCAGCGGATGGACGAGACGGCCACCGCGCTCGCGGTCCACGATCAGCTGTTCGGCGGGACTGCGCCGTGGCCGCTTCGACGCGGGATCGAGGACGCGCTGGTGGAGATGGCCGACGCCTACACGCTGGGCAAGTACGAGCTGTCGCGGCGCGAGGTGACGCTGCACGACGTCTTCAACCGCGTCCACCCCACGCCCGTCGACGCTGAGCAGGAAGCGCTCTTCGAGCGGTTCATGCGTGGTGGCCTCGACGATTATCCCGACGTCGACCCGTTGCCGGCGCCGAACACGTGGGAGACGGTTATTTCCGAGCGCGGCAACACCCAAGCCGCCTGGGAACTGCTCATCGAGGACGACGAGTACACGCTGCCCATCTTCGCGTCGATCCGGAACCTCCGGAATATGCTCGAAGCCGGCGTTCCGGAGGACACCGTCGTGGATCACCTCGACCTGGAGGCAGTCCGACACGCGCCGCTGTACCCGTTCCGGTACTACCAGGCCTACACCGCGCTGCAAGACGCGGACGTCCAGGCACCGACGGTCGAGCAGTGGCTCGAAGATGCAATTGATGTCGCGGTCGAGACGGTGCCTGGCGGATTCGGCGATACCTTTGTCGCGGTCGACCTGTCAGGGTCGATGGATCAGCCGCTGTCCGCGAACAGCACGCTCCGACTGAAGGAGATCGGTGCGTTGTTCGGTTCGATCCTGGCCGACCAAGGTGCTGACGTCGGCGGGTTCGGCGACGACTTCCAGACCGTTCCGATGCACGTCGACACGCCAGTCCTGCAGCGCCAAGCAGCGGTGTTGGCGATCGACGAGGACGTCGGGAACTCGACGAACGGCTGGAAGGCAATCGATTACCTCCGCGAGCGAGGTGAGCCCGTCGAACGCATCGTCGTCTTCACCGATATGCAGATCTGGGACAACACGCCGTTCACGGCCCGCGATTCCCAGACGGTCAAGGACGCGTTCGATGCGTATCGAGACGCGGTGTCTGCGGACACCGCGCTGTATCTCGTCGATCTCGCGGCCTACGGAGACCTGGTGACGCCAGAAGGCTACGAGAACGTCTACAACATCTCGGGATGGTCGGAGAACGTCCTCTCGTTCATCGAACACGCCGAGAATCCGAAGCAGATCATCGATGAAATCGAGGCGTTCGAGCCGACCTAGCCCTGTCCGTATTTTTTGTTTGAGGATGCGCGAGTGGTAGAGTTCGGAAACACGCGGTCGTGCCACGTCCGAGACGGGCGTTCGAACCGCCCCTCGCGCATTCGGAGTACAGTTGTCGAACATCTGGCCCGTGAGACGCGCCTCAACGGAGATGATAGTATGGCAGTATCCAATACCACCGACCCAGAATCGACGACAATTGCAGTCGTGACGATTCGAATCCCCTGCGGCGCGGATGGGGACCTCGTCACTGACGCTGAGAAGCGTCTCTCGCGGCCCGAAACTATCGATGACGTCACGATTGACGAATTGGATAGTATCGAGCCACAGCTGTCGGCCACACTCATTACCGTCGAAATTACGGTCCGGTGGGCTACGGCGATTGGCGAGGACGAGGTCAGAGACAGACTGGCTGGTGTCTCGGGACTTGAGTCAGTCAGACGGATTGCATAGGCCGTTCAGAACGGTATAGCCGAAAGTGTAGTAATCTATTTGATTGTTACCATAATATTGGTAATTATTGGATGTACGAACCGTTTGATGAGACTGCTGTTAGAGTGTTGCTCACAGTCAATCCTGGAGATTCGATCCGAACGGTAGCCCAACATCTCCACACCCCCTACGAAACGGTTCGACAAGCAGTCAATCAACTAGAGGATGCAGGGTATCTTCGATATGATGATGGACTGTTCGTGACCGACGATCGCGTCCGTAAGGCGGCACGAGACCTGCTGGCCACGAATGCCGCCGTGAATCCACCGTCCATCGAAGAGGCGTACGTACTCCCACAGTTCGGTGACTGGCCCTTCGCCTTTACACAGGTGGACGCCGTCTACGTGTGGACCCAAGGGGGCTATCAGGTTGGTCGCGAGCCCGGAGACTACCCGCTCTTTCTTGCCGTCCTTGAGAAGGATATCGACGCCTGGCAGCGTTTTTTCGAACGGTTTGGAATCCCAACAGGATTTGAGCGACAACCGGAGGAATCGTTTGAAGGTCCTCTCCAAGTCGTCTTCAACGAGCGTTCGGTGCTCAACCCCGACCACGTCGAAGGATATCCAGTCATCTCTCGGCGCGAGACGATAGAATTCATGCGGAAGCATTATGCGACGTTTCAGTCAGCACTCGCTATGCTCGATCGCATATACGACGATCTCGATCTCGACGTTTCCTACCGTGAGTCAGAAAGAGAATGCTCGTGAGTTTCACAGCAGCAATTGAATTATCGACCTCCTCCACGGTGAGGTTTAATTGATTGCCGTTGGTTTGACATCGACAGCGTTCCCGGGTTGCTATTTTTGAATAGTTTGATATTCATACTCTTCAGCCCGCGAAGGGACGATATCTGATTAACCAACAAATCTATGCCGATACGCACTTTGTTGGTTAACACGAGGCGACCGCTGATGTCCTACGAGCCACCGACGCCGCCGGCGGAACTCCCGACAGACCTCGTCAATACGCTCAACGAGTCCTCTTCTGAGCAGCTCCAGCACGTTGCCCGCTACGCTGAAGAGCTAGCTGAGCACAAAGCTCGCGAGGCCCGCCTCGAGGAGGAGTCGGAGGACGACGAGATCGACGACCGACCCGATGATCTTCCGGACGAGGTCCCGTCGAAGGCAACGATCACGATCAAGGAGATCAACGACAACCGCTACTACTACTGGCAGTGGAGAGAGGGGGACAAGGTCACGTCCAAATATAAAGGGCCAGTCAATCCGGACGAATGAGGGGTCAATACATCCGATTATCGATTTCCCACACCCCGTGTGCTATTTGATTCTGGTGCACTTGAAAAGGGGGTGGACACACCCCTCGTCCAGAATCAACTACCCTACCCTACTTCGCTTGGTCTGACGACCTCGCTCGTTGAGGGAGGGGTTTGTCGGTGGACTCCCCTTCTGCCGACACACGGTCGGAGGCGTGGAAATCGCCGTTCAGGTTCAGCATCCCCGACGTTAGAGCCAGTTGATAGGTGGCTCCTCCACTCGGAGACGTCTGCTCCGAGTGGAGACGCTTAGCAAGCTTGCGAGCGATGTTCTTGCTCGCGTTGTAGTCGGCGTTGAGTTCGTACCCGCACTTTTGACAGCAGAATTTATGTTTCGACGGCCGGTTCTCCTCCAGCGTACATCCGCACTTCGAACACCGCTGACTCGTGTACGCAGGACTCACTTGTTCGACAGCCACACCTTCAGCTTCGCCTTTGTACTCGACGTACTCGTAGAGTTGGCGGAACGCCCACGCGTGGAATCGCCTGGCGTCCGCCATTCGGTCGCGAATACCCGTCAGGTTCTCGAACGCGACGTGAGTCGCGTCCACCCGACGGGCTTCGCGGAGGATGTCGTTCGCAACAGAGTGGAGTACATCCTGTATCCAACGGTGTTCGCGGTCGCTCATCTGTTGGACGGTCAGGTGCGCCGAGCGGGTGCCTGTATCTTGGAGGCTTCCCCGTGTCTTCTCAAACTCACGCCGACGGTGGTTGAGGTAGTCCGCTGATTCAATAAACGCGCCAGTGCTTGTGACGGCGAAGTACCCGTCAACGTTCAAGTCCACGCCGAGAACCGTCAGGTTCTCGCTGTGCGTGTCCGAACTTGAACGCTTTTCTTCGTTATCTGCTATGGTGCGTTTCATACGGGCGTGGAGGTAGAACACGTCTTCAAAACGGTCGTACTGAAGCGTGGACATGCGGAACTCGAAGTCCTCGTTCAGCAGGTAGTCACCAATCGGCGTTCCATCCGTGTTGTCGGGGAGGACGTATTCACATTCGACGCGTCCATCAACGGTTGAGAGGGACACGTGGTCGCGGTAGAAGGTTGCACTTCGCTTGTCGTAGACGACGCTCCACGAGTCGAAGTGTGGTTGGCTGGTACGATCGCCGCGCTCCCACGCTTTGACACCGCTTTTTACTGCCTCGACAGCACGCCGAATCCCCTTCTGGACGAGATTGGCCGTTAGGTCGGTTTCTTCTCGAAGACGGTCGTAGAGAGCGTCTTCGGCTTTCGCTTTGCTGGTGACGCAGTATTCGTTTGAGGAGTCTCGCCACGCCCATTCACTGGTTTGGTTAGCACAGTAGCGGAACTGATCAGCGGTTTGATGGAGGGCGTCCCGTCGCTGCTCAGGCACATCGAGCTTGACCTTGACGGTGCGAATGACCTCCATCTCCATTTCACATTTTGAATTATTTCTTTATCAGCGTTGGGCTCGTACAGGAGTTGGATCGATATTGCCCGTATTGGCTTGAGGTGTTATCAACTCCCTCGCGGCCTACTGCGCTACTCGCTCCCATTGGTCGCTCCGTTCTTTCTCGAGAACGGGACATCCCTCTCGCAATTAGATGAAAGTAATGAGGAGAACGCTCTTGGGTAAACGATTGTTGGTCAGATCTCAGCAGTAGCTGGAAGTCACAGCGGGCAAGGGTGACGCGACCGCGTCACCCGACGAACGATGTTCCCAGTCAAGACGTTCGTCTCGGAGCGTCGAGCCGCGAACCTGT
>NZ_JBNTJW010000030.1:0-6220 GCF_051195055.1 Halobellus sp. EA9
AACATCCATCCAGACGCTTTCTGCGAACGTAACCTCGTCAGTCGTGACTATCAGCTGACTCAATGGGAACTACCGACTATCTTTACCGCAAGACACGATCTCTTTGATCAATATACAGACTGGGCCAAGGACCGAAACCTTCGCTGTCTAACTCTCCCATCTTTCCATAACGACTGCGAGACAGCGAACGGAGATCACGGAAAGTCGTGGCAAAATCGGGTGCTGGATACATATGAACAAACGGGGCTGCTCCCGACTGAAATACACCGGAGAGCCGATGATCTATTTGATGAACCGCTCCCTTGTCAGCGGGAAGGCGACTGCTCCTACTTCGAGGCCCGCGACTTTGATCCCAAGGAATTCGACGTTCTAATTGGACACTATCGACACTCTCACGTCCCCGAGCGAACCGAAGGCCGATACGTCGTATTTGATGAATTTCCAGAAGGGGACTTCTTGGCTCAATATAGTGCGGAAACTGTCTCGAAAGCAGTCAAGACCTATCTCGATACCAACGACGATCTCCCTTTCTCGTATCTGAAGGATCTCAAGGAATTTCGTCGTAATACCGAACACAAGCAGACAGGGATCGAGTGGTTTGAACAGTACAACCCGACGCTCAAGCGCGACGTAGACGGGGCTGTGACGGCTCCAAGTGGAAACGGTCATCCTGAAGCCCCGATGATGACATACGCGATCCTCGCGGCGAAGGACCTTGCCAACAGATGGGAATATGCCCGGCTTCCCGATGGTCGAAGAGCCGTTGTTAATCCGAAGGACGAGTCTCTTACAGTCCTGAACCGACCCACACTCAAAGGCGTCGAAGGGGTGATCGCGCTTGATGGAACCCCGACAGTCGAGAAGTGGCGGTTAATGCTGGGTGACGGCCTCCGACACCACCCTCTAATGAGTGATACAGAAAAGAAGGGATACCTGCGGAATACGCTCGGTGTCCGCGTAATCCAGACGACGGTAGCGGCAAATCACTACTCGGGGCGCTCGGCCATTTCTGTGACACCGGACGTGGATCTCGTACTGTTTGAGGGCGTCAGTCTTCGTGAGAACGTCCGGCCAGCACTCATCACCTCGAAAATTGCTCTGGATAAGTACGAGGAGAACGGATTATCCGAAATAGTCGGGGAGACAGAACACTACGGCAACCTCAAAGGCAGTAACAAGTTCGCAAATACCCGTGTAGGAATCGTAGCCGGAAGCCCCCATTACGGCGACGACCATATCAAACGGTGGTCGGCGCTCGCCGGTGAATCGGCCCAAAGAGGAGACGACAAGGACGGGATCCGGCTGAAAGGGATGGCACAGGATTTTGGCGACTACGGGAACCGGATTCTCCACGGTATGAGAGAGAATGAAGTTTTGCAGGCAATACTCCGATTCGGCCGGGACGGTGGGGGTGCGACTGTGTATGTCCATACAGCGGCCATTCCCGAGTGGGTAAAACGAGACGGTGCAGTACCGGAAATTCGGGTGTGGCCACCGGGGATGTATCAGGTACTGGAAGCCATCAGAGAGACGAGAGACCGGGAGTGGCGGACCAGCGATATTACGAGCCGGGTCTCGGTGTCCGAACAACAAGTCCGAGAGCATTTACATACGCTCGCCGAGTTCGGATTTGTCAGTTATCGTCGAGAAGGAAGAGGATATACGTGGTCGGATGAATCGCTTAGTGAAATCGGACAACGGGGCCACGTTCAATTCTCTGACTAACGTGGGTGTCTGTAAGAACCAGTCGGTCCAAGTTCCGAAAGTCGAACATATAGAGTTATTATATGTAGGACTTGTTCAATCAATTTGAGTGCGGCGAGAACTCGTCTGCCATTGCTGGGTGGAACCGCCTTCTCGTCTGTCCCAAATTTCCTGAATATACCGCCTATGTGCGCGGAAATTTCCAGATTTTGTCGAGTCGAGTTACGTCATATACCGATATTCAAAATCAAGTGGTGTTGTAACCTCTATGATTCACATAATACCTTGAAAACTGATATATTTGCCAATGGCTATATTTACCAACTGAGACAATGACTGACATAGCCATAAGCGGATCATATCCACTTGGAGGGAAGGCAAGAAAGGAAAGGGAGACTTACAGAGGGATAGGATAGAATGGATGGGAGGCCCTGTATAGGAACTATCAGTATATCTTATACATCTATACCGGAATTATCCTAATCAGGACCCTAATTCTGCAAGAACGGCGCTGTACAGTTATGGGTAAGTAGGATCTTGGTTAGATCAAACCCAACACTGGCCCTAACACTTGATCCTAACGCAAGACTCCTGTGCTGGCCTATGAGAGCCATATACGGGGACCTGAAGCGGCACCAAATGGGGGAGAGAAGAGTGAGAGAGAATCGGGATCCCACCAGACGGCCTGTGAGGCTCGTGGTGAGGTTTTATAATTCAGATGATGGGAAACCACTCGGACAAAAAGAAAACTCAACAGGGAGAAACCTCGTTCGTCTGAGAGGAAGCCACGGGTGATCCGCCGGCAAAATAAGCAAATATCGGTGAAGGCGATGGAACGAATCCGACTTTCTGGACCCACACAAAACATACCATATATATTATGTTTTTATTATACTATCTGGAATTAGGAACTTGGACACGTTGTCTTTCTACCTCACTCGGGATCTTCAGCGAGTTCATACAGTCCCTTGTGTAGCCGCGTGACGTACCCGTGTTCGGTTAGCCGTTGGAGTCGGTTCCGGACGTGCTGGCGAGAATAGTCCCGTTCTGCGGCGATATAGGCCGGCGTACAGCGTCCCTCGCGTAACATCTCCAGTATTGCTTGGTCGGTTGGGCTAAGGTCAATCTCGGCCATATCTGTCGTTTAGCACTACTCTGCTATGAGTCTTATGTATATATGCATACGTTCGTAATAGTTATATACAGACCGTCTCCTACAGGTAAGTAGGAAGCCCGGTTCTCGCCGCAAAGGGTGGCCCCGTGCGCCAACACGGGACCGGTGCTTCTGAAAGAGACCCAGAAGCAATGACAACTAACGACAACACGGCTGAAAAGCGTACCGTCCTTGATCAACTCGACTTCGACACCAAGACCGCAAAGCGGGTCGCGTGGAGTGACTGGGAGTTCACAATTGTCGCTCCCTTTGAAATTGAGGTTTGTAATGCCAGTTACGGCCCCCTCAAGGATGAACACACCTACCGCGTAATGATCGACGAGCAGGGTGTCCCGGGCTCCTGTTCCTGTCCCGGATTCAAACAGCACCACAGCCCGAACGGTAGAGTCGGGAAGCATATGCTGGCCGTGGCGACGGTCGGCGGTCAGACACTTCTTGACGCGGCGGTGGAGTTCCCGCCGCACTCGACGCCGTCTGGCGAGACCGAGACCACGACGATGGCGGAGAAACTGAAGCCCGATGGCGGGGAACCGGAGACCTGTCCGAACGGAGACCCCAAGTGCGACGGCCCCGATGGTGACGATCTTCCCTGCTTCGATTGCTACCAGCACCGGGAGTGACAAAGGCGGAACGTCCTTTTCTTGTAGGAGAACTGTTGAGAACCAAAGTATTGGCTTGCCTTCCCGCAGTTAACGGACGAGCCGAGCCCATCTCCCGATAGGAAGCCACCCGCATATTTATTGAACCCTCTTCTTCATATGTCGGTAGTCCACCAGCAATAGTATGTCATCTAACTCCTCCACCGTCCCCACCGAATTTGTCGCAGAATCCTTCGAGACCGCTGTTGACGAAGACTCCCGAGATCGGATCTTAGAGGTCATCAACGACGCCGTCTCGAACCTCCGGGAGCAGATGGACAAGGATGAGACCGTGGAGAACCTCTTGCGGGCCGATCCCGGTTCCTATGTTCTCACAAGCAGTATGACGAGAGACGGTCTCCAACCGGAGTCATTCACGCAGGACGCTGTTATCAATCCTCTTCTGGACGCTCTGGGCCACGACTACGCGACCGAAGCCGGCGGCCTGTCGGGGGGAAAAACACAGGTGGCAGACTATACTGTCTCCCTCCGAGACCATCCCGAAATCGACTCAACCCGGTTGTTGATCGAAGCCGAACCCATCAACAAGGACCTTGACAGCCGGAAGCACGGGATCGGGCAGGTACGAGACTGGCTTAGTCAGCGCGAATTTGAATCCGACTTCGGGTTTGCCACGGACGGCCTCCGGTGGGTCTTCGTTCGGTACGACCCCGACTCATACACGCACAACGTCATTGAGGAAGTGGACTTGCGGCCGGTCTTTCTCGCACTCTTCGAGAATCAGACTGGGGACCGAGACAGTCTCTCGGAAGCCGTCTTCGACGCAGACTTACAACAGGTTACACGCTTCATTCGGACTTTCCATTTCGAGAACTTCGTTTCTATTGCTGGAGACGCCCAACAAGTCCTCAAACAGAAGAAAGAGGAAATCACCGACGAGTTCTACGATGACTACATCCGGTACGTCTTCGGGATCGTAAGCGACGAGGAAACAACGGCCCGCTCGCTCGTCGGGGACGGCGTCGTTACCCCGGAAGGGGCCACCGAGGATCAAGCCCGCCTGTTCGCTGTCGAACTGATGAACCGGCTGATCTTCATCAAGTTCCTCGAAGACAAGTCTCTGGTCCACCCTGACCTGCTCAATACGCTCAAAGAGACATACGAGAGTGGGGTCTATGCCGACTCCTTCTACGGGGAGTTCTGTCAAGCCCTCTTCTACGACGTGATGAACAACAAGCCGGACGGGCGGCCTGAATACGTCCAGAACATCGACCTGTTCCAGAATATCCCGTACCTCAACGGTGGCCTGTTCCGGCCGACGATCAACGGCGACGAGTTTGAGGAAGCCGATTTCGACGTTCGGAACTCGGTTCTGTTTTCGATCATCGACCTGCTGGAACGGTACAGTTTCTCCGCAACCGGCTCCCCGACCGACCTCGATCCAAGTGTTCTCGGGAACGTCTTCGAGAAGACTATCAACTATCTTACCAGCGATAACGAGGATAGAAACAAAGAACTCGGGGCTTACTACACGCCAAGTGAGATTACCCGATTCTGTGCCGAAGAGACTGTTCAGCCGGCGCTGTTAGATCGGTTCCAAACCGTGCTGATGGAGGAGCGAGATTGGCCTGAACCCGAGGTTGAGAAGTTCGATACAGTATATGAACTGATTGATGATATACCCAGTAGTAGGGATCTTATTAGTGCCCTTCTCGCCGAAGTGAACGAGTTCCGCGTTGTGGACCCTGCCTGTGGTAGTGGACACTTCCTTACCTCCGTTCTTGAGGAAATTGTAACGGTCCGAAAGGCCCTCTGTACTCAATATGAAGATGAAGAAGACGACAACGAACTGTGCCCTGATCAGTATCAATTAAAGAAGACGACTGTACTGAATAATATTTATGGGGTTGATTTAGTTGGGCCGGCTGTAGAGATTTCCAAACTCCGGTGTTGGCTATCTATCATTTCGGAACTACAAACCGGCAACGTGGATGATCTCGCTGAAGATGACGCTCTCGCACTCCCCAATATTGCGTTCAATCTACGAGAAGGTAATAGTCTGATCGGATACACGGGCTTCCCTGAAACGACGGACAACGGAGAATATACACTTGGTAGTTTCAGCGAGGATAGTGTCCGAAATCGGTATCAGGGTATAATAGAGGAGATTGAGAAGCACGAGCAAGCAACTGACAGTAAATCCGCTAAGAAGCACCGTCGCCGCGCATTCGATAAACTGCGAGAGGCCCGCGAAGAACTAATTGAGGATATTCACGGTGACTTCGTTGAGGCTGGTACAGAGAATGTATCTCCAGCAGACGTTGAGGCAATGGACCCGTTCAATTGGGTTCTGGAATTTGCGGAGGTGTATGCGGAGGGAGGGTTTGACGCCGTTGTTGGCAACCCACCGTGGGATCAACTCCGGCCCAACCGAGAAGACTTCTTCACCCGATATGATAGCGATTTTCGGACCTACTCGCCCTCAAAGAAAAACAGAATTCAAGAGGAATTCTTAGAAGATGATGAAATCTCCAGAGCGTGGGAAGAGTATCAAGAGCGTATTGAGGTTCAAATGCGCTACTTTACTGACGGGCCGAATTATCGGCTCCAGACACCAACTGTAGCAGGCCGGAAAGACCCCAATGAAAACAACTTAGCCGGGTTATCATTCGTCTTTAGCTAAGACTCACACCTCGGTTGTGTAGCGGTAGCGAGCGTTTCTTGTAAGATTGGTCGTTGTTGG
>NZ_JBNTJW010000031.1:0-5520 GCF_051195055.1 Halobellus sp. EA9
ATGAGGATTCCACCCCTGCGGTCCGCCGTACAGATGGGATCTGATGTTAGCCTTGGTGGTTCGGTGACACCTGTCTGGTCGATCCGAACCACACGGACCACGCAATGATATTGGTGATTCTCCCATCGTCCGATGGGAAATCCCGCCACACCCCTCTCCCCGCACGGGGAGAGACCCATTCCGGTTGATCCTGCCGGAGGCCATTGCTATCGGAGTCCGATTTAGCCATGCTAGTCGCGCGAGTTCAGACTCGCGGCAAATAGCTCAGTAACACGTGGCCAAACTACCCTCTAGACACGGACAACCTCGGGAAACTGAGGCTAACCCGTGATACCGCTCTCACGCTGGAATGCCGAGAGCTGCAAACACTACGGTGCTAGAGGATGCGGCTGCGGCCGATTAGGTAGACGGTGGGGTAACGGCCCACCGTGCCCATAATCGGTACGGGTTGTGAGAGCAAGAGCCCGGAGACGGAATCTGAGACAAGATTCCGGGCCCTACGGGGCGCAGCAGGCGCGAAACCTTTACACTGCACGCAAGTGCGATAAGGGGACTCCGAGTGCGAGGGCATATCGTCCTCGCTTTTCAGCACCGTAGGGTGGTGCTGGAACAAGGACTGGGCAAGACCGGTGCCAGCCGCCGCGGTAATACCGGCAGTCCAAGTGATGGCCGATCTTATTGGGCCTAAAGCGTCCGTAGCCGGCCTCGAAAGTCCGTCGGGAAATCCACGCGCCCAACGCGTGGGCGTCCGGCGGAAACTCCGAGGCTTGGGACCGGAAGGCTCGAGGGGTACGTCCGGGGTAGGAGTGAAATCCCGTAATCCCGGACGGACCACCGATGGCGAAAGCACCTCGAGAAGACGGATCCGACGGTGAGGGACGAAAGCTAGGGTCTCGAACCGGATTAGATACCCGGGTAGTCCTAGCCGTAAACGATGTCCGCTAGGTGTGGCACTGGCTACGCGCCAGTGCTGTGCCGCAGGGAAGCCGAGAAGCGGACCGCCTGGGAAGTACGTCTGCAAGGATGAAACTTAAAGGAATTGGCGGGGGAGCACTACAACCGGAGGAGCCTGCGGTTTAATTGGACTCAACGCCGGACATCTCACCAGCTCCGACTACAGTGATGACGGTCAGGTTGATGACCTCGCCACGACGCTGTAGAGAGGAGGTGCATGGCCGCCGTCAGCTCGTACCGTGAGGCGTCCTGTTAAGTCAGGCAACGAGCGAGACCCGCACTCCTAATTGCCAGCAGCAGTCTCGACTGGCTGGGTACATTAGGAGGACTGCCAGTGCCAAACTGGAGGAAGGAACGGGCAACGGTAGGTCAGTATGCCCCGAATGAGCTGGGCTACACGCGGGCTACAATGGCCAAGACAATGGGTTGCAACCTCGAAAGAGGACGCTAATCTCCGAAACTTGGTCGTAGTTCGGATTGAGGGCTGAAACTCGCCCTCACGAAGCTGGATTCGGTAGTAGTCGCCTTTCACAAGAGGGCGGCGAATACGTCCCTGCTCCTTGCACACACCGCCCGTCAAAGCACCCGAGTGAGGTCCGGATGAGGCCATCTCACGATGGTCGAATCTGGGCTTCGCAAGGGGGCTTAAGTCGTAACAAGGTAGCCGTAGGGGAATCTGCGGCTGGATCACCTCCTACAGACCGAGACCAGGCCGACGCGCCTGGCTCACTTTCACTCATCGCGTGGACCGTGTCCCGGATCGACCGGACAGGCACCTTAGAACCACCAAGGCTAACAGGGCCCGTAGCTCAGCGGTAGAGCACCTCCTTTGCAAGGAGGACGCCCTGGGTTCAAATCCCAGCGGGTCCATACTTGGGCGCTCATCATCGCGAAACACATCCCTTAAGTGGGAGACAGCGCGAGGGTGAGACCCCAACGAACTGATGCACCATCCCGTGAAAGCGCGGATGGGAAGGGTTCGACGCACGCTCCGGCCGCCACCGGACGTGCAATGACGACCGTGTGTACGCGCGCAATCCAGACGCCCACTGAACCCGTTCGCATAGAACGGCTCGTGGACGTCACAGATCACTGTACCAGTATACTGTCCACTACGGACAGCACTAACCCGTCTGTCACTACGACAGACGCACAGCCTATCATCACGATAGGCACCTAACAGACGGTCTCGCCTACCCAGGCGGGACTGGTTCCAACGACACTCAATACCGTTGGCTACTGTACTGGCTGGTGGATGGCTCGGCTCGAGAGCCGACGACGGACGTGCCAAGCTGCGAAAAGCCTGAGGGAGCCGCACGGAGGCGAAGAACTCAGGATCTCCGAATGGGAATCCCCACCGCAATTGCCTCGCGCAATGGGGAACGCTCCGAATTGAAACATCTCAGTAGGAGCAGGAACAAAAAGCAACCGCGATGTCGCTAGTAACCGCGAGTGAACACGACACAGTCCAAACCGAAGCCCTCACGGGCAATGTGGTGTTCGGACTAATCAAACGACGCTCAATCTCACGAGAAATCTCCTGGAACGGAGTGCGATACAGGGTGACAGCCCCGTATCGTGAGAGCGAGTGTCCGGGTTAGCTCCAGAGTAGCAAGGATTGGATATTCCTCGTGAACATCGCAGGCATCAACTGCGAAGACTAAACACTCCTCGAGACCGATAGCGAACAAGTAGCGTGAGCGAACGCTGAAAAGCACCCCGAACAGGGCGGTGCAATAGGGCCTGAACTCAGTCAGTGATAGAACGACGCGGCACGAAAGGTCCTCGAACAAACGACCGTGGGGCGACCCACCAGTAGGACTTCGAGGAAGCCGGTGTCACGTCGTGCGTTTTGAAAAACGACCCAGGGAGTGTACCAGTATGGCAAGCCTAACTGGATCATCCAGGCAGGCGCAGGGAAACCGATACGGCCGCAGCACTTTGTGCCAGGGCCACCGTGTTCAAGCGCGGGGAGTCATACGAGTACTACCCGAAACCGAGTGATCTACGCGCGGGCAAGGTGAAGCGTGGCGAAAGCTGCGTGGAGGCCTGCAAGAGTTGGTGTCCTACAATACCCTCTCGTGACCCGTGCGTAGGGGTGAAAGGCCCATCGAACTCGGCAACAGCTGGTTCCAGCCGAAACATGTCGAAGCATGACCTCAGCCGAGGTAGTCTGCGAGGTAGAGCGACCGATTGGATGACCCGCCTCCGAGAGGAGTCGGCCATCCTGTCGAACTCCGAACTTGCAGACGCCGCAGACGCTGGGAATCCGGACTGCGGGGTAAGCCTGTGGTCCGTGAGGGAGACAACCCAGAGCCGGGTTAAGGTCCCCAAGTGTGGATTAAGTGCAACCGAAGGTGGTCTCGAGCCCTAAACAGCCGGGAGGTGAGCTTAGAAGCAGCTACCCTCTAAGAAAAGCGTAACAGCTTACCGGCCGAGGTTCGAGGCGCCCAAAATGATCGGGGCTCAAATCCACCACCGAGACCTGGCAACGCCCATCACAGGGCGACTTAGTAGGCTTGGCGTACTGATCGGGCGGAAGCTCGGGCGAGAGCTCGCGTGGACCGATCAGTAACGAAAATCCTGGTCACAGTAGCAGCGAGAGTCGGGTGCGAACCCCGACGGCCTAACGAGCAAGGGTTCCTCGGCACTGCCACTCAGCCGAGGGTTAGCCGGTCCTAAGTCCCACCGTAACTCGACTGGGACAATTGGCAAACTGGTTAATATTCCAGTGCCACCGTGCACTACGCCGACGCTTTGGGAAACAGCGAGCGGGGCCTTCGCCCCGTCGAATCGTGGAAGATCGTGGACGCCGTAACGGCAGGAAGCGACCGAATCACGAGACAGCGCAAGTCGCTGGTACCGAGAGCCCGTGAAAAAGCGCACGGTGACCGTACCGAGATCCGACACAGGTGCTCAGGCAGCGAAAGCCACGGCCTGTCGGGACCAACCGGCGTTAGGGAATTCGGCAAGTTAGTCCCCTACCTTCGGAAGAAGGGATGCCTGCTTTTCATCGAGCAGGTCGCAGTGACTCGGACGCTCCGACTGTGTAGTAACAACATAGGTGACCGCAAATCCGCAAGGACTCGTACGGTCACTGAATCCTGCCCAGTGCGGGTATCTGAACACCTCGTACAAGAGGACGAAGGACCCGTCAACGGCGGGGGTAACTATGACCCTCTTAAGGTAGCGTAGTACCTTGCCGCTTCAGTAGCGGCTTGCATGAATGGATCAACGAGAGCGTCACTGTCCCAACGCTGGGCCCGGTGAACTGTACGTTCCAGTGCGGAGTCTGGAGACCCCCAAGGGGAAGCGAAGACCCTATAGAGCTTTACTGCAGGCTGTCGCTGGGACGTGGTCGCTAACGTGCAGGATAGGTAGGAGGCATTACGCAGGCACCCGCGCTAGCGGGCCGCCGAGCCACTCCTGAAATACTACCCGTTAGTGACTGCGACCCTCACTCCTGGCGGAGGACACCGGTAGCCGGGCAGTTTGACTGGGGCGGTACGCGCTCGAAAAGATATCGAGCGCGCCCAAAGATTTCCTCATCCGGGTCGGAAACCCGGAGAAGAGCGCAAGAGCAAACGGAAGTCTGACAGTGTCATTCCCAACGAGTGACGCTGACGCGAAAGCGTGGTCTAGCGAACCAACGAGGCTCCTGGATGGGGCCCGTTGATGACAGAAAAGCTACCTTAGGGATAACAGAGTCGTCACCCGCAAGAGCACATATCGACCGGGTGGCTTGCTACCTCGATGTCGGTTCCCTCCATCCTGCCTGTGCAGAAGCAGGCAAGGGTGAGGTTGTTCGCCTATTAAAGGAGGTCGTGAGCTGGGTTTAGACCGTCGTGAGACAGGTCGGCTGCTATCTATTGGGGGTGTATTGGTACCTGCGAGGAACGGTCGTATAGTACGAGAGGAACTACGACTGGGTGCCGCTGGTGTATCGGTTGTCCGAGAGGGCAGATGCCGAGCAGCCACGCACCACGGGGTAAGAGCTGAACGCATCTAAGCTCGAAACCCACCTCAAAAAGAGGTACCACCGAGGACACTCGTAGAAGACGAGTTCGATAGACTCGGGGTGTACGCACCGAGGCAACGAGGTGTGAGCCCGCGAGCACTAACAGTCCAAAGCCACACTCATATTCGAGTGTCAGACAGAACCACAAGCGTAACAGAACTGGTCCGACGATCACAACGTGACTCGTCACGAACCACTCTGCGAGCGGGTTCAGGCGGTAACTGGATTGCGCGCACGACACACGGTCGAACCCATCGGACCGATCAGCGAGACGCCACCGACAGTGGTCGACGAACTGTTCGACACCGAGCAGTTCAAGATGGTTCGATTCCATCAGTCGGTTTGAAGGCGGCCAGAGCGGCAGGGATACACCCGTACCCATCCCGAACACGGAAGTTAAGCCTGCCAGCGTGTGAGCAAGTACTGGAGTGAGCGATCCTCTGGGAACACTGACTCGCCGCCTCACCACTCATACTACATTCATCAGACACCGAGAGTGACACGCTCGCCCGAGCGAGCGCGACGCTCTCGATTATCACCATCCCACC
>NZ_JBNTJW010000032.1:0-4951 GCF_051195055.1 Halobellus sp. EA9
CCAACAACGACCAATCTTACAAGAAACGCTCGCTACCGCTACACAACCGAGGTGTGAGTCTTAGCTAAAGACGAATGCTGTCAGCCACGATCAGTGGCTCCACGGGAAGCAGCTCGAGGTCATCGGTTATCTCCCGGCCAGCAACGGCTACGACGTCTGCGGCACCTACGACACAGTCACCATCGACGGCGACAGATACCCCCTCAGGTATCGGTTCACACTCGACGGTCTCAACGCGCACCACTACGAGCCCGTCTACGTCGCGGACTCATGGGTTAGCACAGATCCCGTCTCCGTTGAGGAGGGACTTGACAACGTCCGCGAACTCCTCGCCGCAGACTCCGTAGACGACCTCCGACCGAACCGCTAGTACGACAATCCCTAGTTACAGCTGAACGGTTTCTCGACTCGCTCCAAATGGTCAGCTACCGCTGGAACTGACCGCGATTCGCTATTCGCCCTTACTCGGATTTCAGGGCTGGATTTGAGGTACCGGTCGTCGGTTTTAGTCGCCAGACCGCTTCCTTCCCCAAGATGGTTCCTGGTAAATCCACGTGTGTAATCTCGAAACGCCACCAATCGTCGATGAGATCCACCGGGTCTGTTACTGGGAGTAACTCCGTTGGCAGTCGGACAGTTCCCTGATTCCGGGTCCTAACGAGGATGTCTGCACCGGGAGCTTCACTACTCCCGATCGTCTCAACTGCGTCGACGCGAAATCGTCTAGGACCGAATTCTCGAATCGATTCTGACTCCGCAGTGTCTGACTCTGAAATCGATACACCGGTCGCATCCTTGGAATCGCTTGTAGACGTCATTTTGATCTCGTGCCTGCAATTGGGTGAATACCTGCTGTAGCGTTCAGAGAGCGCAAACCCGTCCCTCCTCACCACCGACGAAATCGATCGCCGATAGACCGGAGAGCATCGGCCCCACGTCCCGACCCGGGAGCAGACTACGCTCTCACCCTGTCTCACCCCCGCTCAACGCCGCCCGATCCTCCTGCAACCCGTCTTTCGCGTCATCGGTAAGTCCGAAGAGTTCGCGCGCGGCGGCGATCCACGCGGTCGCAGAGTCCGAATCCCGGTGGAGACGCCGCAGCTTCCGGAGTACGGCCACTTTGACATTCTCACTATTAGATAGGATTTCTAGCGCCGATGTCAAAGTGGACAACTCGACTGTGAGCCGTTCACCCGCCTGCTGGACGTACTCACCGATCGAAAGGAGGCCGACGCGTTCGAGCGCATCGACCCACCGCGTGATCGTCTTGTAACTGACGTCGAGCGCCTCTATGTCGATGTCGAACCCGTTCGTCTGCACGAAGGCTTGCGCCGCAGGCATCGTAGCGAGCCGGTGAATCGCGCGCCGATTCACCTCGACGAGATGCCCAGCTCCTCCGGGATTCGGGTTCGATCTGAGCGTGCCTCCGGCATTCCTGAGGAGCGCGCCAGGTCGAACCCCGTCGATGTTGTCGCTGGCAGCATGATGAATGAGCTCCGCGAGGTCAAGCGCAGCGTCCGGGATGTCGAGGGTAGCTCGGATACCGTCAGTGAGTTCGTCGAGACGGACGACGTCATCGACGGGGAGTTCGGTCGGGACGTTAGTCAGTAGATAGACGTGCTTCGTATCCTCCGCGAGGACGGGGCGGACTCGGTGGACGATCTGTTCGAGTTCGTCCTCTCGGTGTTCGCGGAACAGCGTCCCGACGAGGCCGGTGTACGTCTTCGTTTTGACCGCGCGGCCCTTGCCCTGGTCGTCTTCGTAGTCGAGTTTCCGCCAGATCGGCTCGCCTTCAGCGCCGTCACGTGGCCCATGCTCAGTTCCGCCGACACGGATGTCGTTGTTCTGCACGGCGAGTAGTTCGGCTTCACGCCGAAGGTCGTCTACCGGTGGGTGTGGAGCTCCGATGGCGATGACCGCGTCGCACTCGCTTCGGTTGAAGCCGCGCGCCGCATGGAAGTGCATCACTTCGGCGTTCTCCGGGACGTCAAGCCAGGAGTGGGCACGTTGGACGACATCGTACGGGCCGACGATGAGCGGCCGCGTGTACATTGCGGCGAGGTTGTCAACGGCCTGCTGGAAGCGTTGTTGGAGAGATTCCCACTCGCCGACAGTCCCGGGGTGGAATTGGCCGTTGATGACCTGAGTCACGTTCATGTTGGCCGCAACGGGGTCGTTACCGTCGAGTCTGATTCGGTCCGGGTCGATCTCCCAGATTGAGGCGACTTTCCTCGGGCGTGAGGTTGCGTTCAGGATCAGCGGATCCTGCGGGAGCGTCTCTGGACGGGGACGACTGAGCGTAACGAGTCCGAGTTCTTCGTCCGGATCCTGTTTCTCGGTTTTCAGATATGCCATGCGACGATCTTTGGCTGCATAGTCGAGACGATGGACGAGGAGATCAGTTTGTTCTGTCCAGCCGCAGTCCTCGCTAGGACAGACGCGTTGTCCGTCCCGTTCAATGAGGTCGGTACCGCACGTGGGGCACGTTGTGAGGGTTTCCGGAGCGGCCGCAGCGGCGAGTCCGACGTCTGCGTTGAGTCCGGCCTTGACCGCTGTTGCGAAAATCGCGTCGTGAAGCATCGGCGCGACATCGAAGTTGACCTCTGCGGTCGGATCAGTCTCGTTGATTTCGCTCGCAGCATCATCGACGCGCTGGAGCATCGTCTCGCAATATTCCAGTTTTGCGCGAGCGAGGTTTTCGACAGGGTGTGGCGTTGATGCGCGCTGGTCGAGGTCGTTCTCGCGCTCGTAGTCGCCGAGATCCCGGCGGTATGGGTCAGGAATGCGCGGCGGTTCGAGTTCGGCGAGTGTATCCGGCGCCGTGGGATCCGTGAGCGCGTCGATGATATCGCCAGTGAATCGCGCGATCTCCTGATGCGTTTCCTCAGTTCCTGCGAGGTTTGCCAGCGCAGCGGACGCGTTTTTGAAGCGAGTGAGATCTTCAACCGAGACCGTTTGTCGCCTCTGGAGGGTTGACGGCGCTTCATCGACGATGACGTCTCGTTCAGCAGTAATCGTATCGAGGCGAAGGTATTCGTGAACGCCGACGACGTAGTCTGCATCTTTGACGTCGTCGAATTGCTGTTCCCAGAGACATCCCTCTTCGTCGTGCCCCGGGAGGATTTCACGAAGTTGGACGTGAGCCTGAATCGGCCCGCGGTTCCGTTCGACGTAATCGTAGATCCGTCGAACTGGATGCGCGGGGTCGAGGTCGTATACGGGACACATGTGCCCGCACTCGCTCAGATGTCGATTGTGCTTCGGGCAGACCTCAGTATCGTCGTCCCAGTCTGCCCGCCGACAACGGGATTGGCGTTTCTGCTCAGCGCCGAGCATATGGTAGTATTCCTTGGCCGACGGGGTGGCATCGTCATCGAGGAATTCAGCGGCCTTCTTGTGCTGCTGGAAGAGTACGGCATATTCACGGCCACGCGCGTACGCGGCGAGCGCAGCGTTCGTGGTCTTTCCGGTACCTGCTTCGTCACCCCAAATCGTGGGCGCGTCATGCTCTATGACCTCGTCATACCGGTCCTCTTGCATCGCGTCCCACCGGGCTTCGATATCAAGGGCTTCGCGCTCAACGACTGGTGGTTCACACGTCGTGATGCGATCATCGGGACCATCTTCTTCGACGTAAGCGGGGATCTCAGCACCGAGTTGGCGAGCTTCTTCGACTGCTCGCCACCACGTCGCGCCCTTGAGTCGCCATGGTCTCTTACAGTCAATGTCCGAGTGTACGGCCGCGAAGTAACCGAGGACACCGAATGATTCTCCGGCATCGTGGTCGAAGAAGACTCTCTTGTCCGGGCTGTGGAGGCTCGACTTGCTATCGCTGGGACGATAGACTGGATTCCATTGCGTCCATCCGGTGGAATCTTCACCGACGTAGAACCGCTCTAGGTTGAGGTCAGCCGGTTTGAGCCGGTCGATCGCAGTGAAGACGTCACGAATATCGGATGTTTCTTCGTCGTTTTTGGTCGCTTTCGGCTCGTAGTCCTCGAGATCAAACTGTGGTCGCTCATCATCAGTATCGTAACTGGGTGTTTCCGCGAGTGCTTCCTCACCGAGTTCCTCAATCAGTATCTTCTCCAGTTCGTCGTCGTCCCATTCGGCGATGCGTTCGCCTGTTCCAGGAACGTGGTTGCCGGTCGTTACACAGACGTGCTTCTGGTCGAATATTTCAACGGTCGGCGGCTCATCGTTCGTACCCCACGGTTCGTCATCGATCTCGAAGCTCACTTTATTGACGGCCTCCGGGAGCTTACCCCGATATGGTGCGTGGACGCCTGTTCCGCTGGTGCTGATGTCCGCGTAACTCAGGCCAAGACGGTCAAGGAAATCTAAAAATGCTGGATGCACCTCGCCGGTATCGGGACAGCGGACGTTGTCACCATCAGCGAATGCGTATTCGTCGCCGGTTTCGGTGTATTCTCCGTCGTGACTGTCGATGAGTACGGCGAGGCCATCCGGCTTCGGATACATCTCCTGCCATTCCTTCGCTTCGTCGAGAGTCGTCCAGAGTTTCGAGTTACTCCATTTCCAACGGCCATCACATTCGTTGCAATCGCGGCACGTATCGGCGTCGTGTTCCGGGTGGGTGCAGGCGATATCTGGGTCGTCGCGGTCACCCCACGGTGCGAAGGGTTTCTTGCCGCAACTCGTCATCCATCTTTTGTCATCCTCCCAGTCAGCAGGGAATTCGCCTGGATTAGGACGACTGAAGTCTACTTCGTGCCACGAGGAAACTATTTGCGAAGAATCTTCCCTGTCCGCGGGAGTTAGTGATTCTTTCTCTGATTCCTTATGAGAGGGATTTCGATTTTCGGAGACGCGGTCATTTTGGTGGGGGACCATTGGTCGGAAACGACCTACGGGCATTGGTGTTCGGTTAAGCACTGGATCGCCTCCTGAAGGCCTCAGCTACTCGTTCGCTGAGTAAGAGCCGCGATTT
>NZ_JBNTJW010000033.1:0-4396 GCF_051195055.1 Halobellus sp. EA9
ACATCGAGTTAGAGAAGGTGGCGAGCGTATCGCCACCGCCGGAGTCGGAGTCGTTCGAGCGGCCGCCGGAGTGGCGGCCGGAGGCGGTCGTGCAGAAGCGAAGCGGCGAGGAGACGGAGATCGGGACGCCGGGCGGCGTGGACTACGGTGAGGTCGTCGTTGAGGGACACGACGCGATCCCGCCGGAGAAGATGATCCCGCCGCGACTACTCCGGTGCGCGGACCCGATGGAGCGCCACGGGATCGATCCGACGGAGTGTCCGCCGCCGGAGCTCATCGAGCGGCAGATGGCGGAGGTCCACGACTCGGTGGCGTCGGGTGGCGACGCCCGGATCACGGCGAAGCAGTGGGACGAGGACTGGCACGCCAAGCGCTTCGGTGAGCCGGAGACGCCCGACGACCAGGATGGTGACGGCGTGCTCCCGTGGGCGTCGATCAAGCAGTACCGCGAGGAGAATCCGAGTGCGACCGTCGCGGACGTGCTCGATGCGTTCGGCATCGATGAGTCGAACGAAACGCTCGTCGGCGGCGTGGTCGGGCCGCCGGGAGAGTCACGGTGAACACGAACGGCCCGCAGGACCGGGTAGACGCCCTAACGCGGGAGATTCTGGTAACGTCCAGTAGCTCAGATGTGTTTCACGCACCGGCCGGTGACGGCGGGAGTCTCTGCGGAGTGCGACACGGGCGCCGGTGTGACGTGCGACACGCGCCGCTCCGGGCGAGGCCGTGCGGTCATTGTTTCTCCGAGCAGGTGGTCGAGGAGTACGACAGGGTGGAGTAGGCGGCCGGTCGAGGCCCGAGGCCCGAGCGCCAGCTGGCAACGCGCAGGGCCGAGCCACCCGGCTGACGACCGGCCGCTTACTCCGGTCAACCAATCCGCGACGGCTGAGATTCTATGCGCGTATCACGAACGGCCTTCGTCGGTTAGTTAGTTAGTCGGTGGTGTCGGTGGCAACTGGGCGACTCTCTCGGCCCGGCCTCCATATAGTACAGTACAGTACCCCTATGTGGGTTGTTGTTGCCAGTCGGGTAGGCCGTCGCCGTCCTGTTGTTTCGGTGGTACTGGTGACAACTGTCTGTGAGCGGCCCGCTCAGACGGTGGCCCAACATAGTACGGACGGACACCGACAGACGACAGACGACGACACCGGCCGCCGTCCTTCTGCTGTCGTGCGGTTTGGCCGACGCCCGCTCGGTCGAGAGTGTCGTCGGCCTTCCCCTGCCCCTCTGCTCCCTCTCTCCCTCGGTGTTAGTGCGTATGTGTGTATCTATGGACCGCCTCTGCCGACTGGTAACAGTAACTTCGCCGCCGTCGCCGCCGCCGACGCCCCCGGCGGTATCGACAGGGTGGAGTCTCTGCCCTTTTCGCGTCTATATGTAAACATACCCCCGCACGGCATCTATCAATACATAATATCTCGATGCCGTCCGGCGATTTAGTTAGTCTGAGTATTGACCATCAGAAACTCCGAAACTCGCGTTTGTAGAGATACCACAGTCCCATCAGAATAGCATACAGAGCCACTAACGCGCCGATATTCACGGTCATATGATGAATTGAATGACCAGTCCGAGGATGGCCAGTCCGATTAGGAGACCGCCGACGAGTCGCATACGGGCCGATTGTTTGGCGACTGCGAGACCGGACGTATCAGGCTCTCTGTATCCCTTCTGTATCAGTCCGGTGCGGACGAGCCGCCGGACGGCCTCACTCTCCGAGATCTCCTTCTCGTCGGTGAATCGCTCGATTTGTTCGATGGTATCAGGGTCACACCGGGTTTGGACTCTCTCCCGACTCATACTCGGCTATGTGCGACGTATCCGTATGTATCCACCGACAGGTAACATAGTGAAACCGGGTTTCACGACGACAGGCAACGCCTAAGTCCCCGGCCGCCGTCACGTCGAGCAAAGAAGTAACTCAAGAACGTGAACGACGCCCCGGAGAAGGGCCGGGGCCACCGGAGGGGTCGGCGGCCACCGACCACCTCCGACACGAACCACCGTTGCCACCGGGTTGGTTCACTTGGCCCTTCTCACGCCGTCGTCTTTGCCCTTTCGGGTGAAGCAAGGCGGCCGATATGCGGTGTAAGAGCCTCTCAGAGTCGTGAATCCGAAACCTCAGGCCATAACCAGAGGTTTGCCCGGAGTAGGGCAAATCTGCGTCACTTAGGGCAAATCTGCCCGCGCCGACGAAACCGAGAAGCCGGCGCGAAAGCCCGCGGAGGGCCGGAGCGGCCGCAGGCCGCGGTCGCGGCCCGGAGCCGGTACGTGGAGGTGGGCGGGAGTGGTGGGTACGGGAGGACGGGTACCTGCGGCGGCCGCCCGCCGGCCGCCGGCCAGACGAGGGGCGGTGCGGGGCGGTGGTGCGTATGAGGTACTACCACCTGAGTCGGAGCAACGCACCCCGTCTCTGCGGTGAGTGCGGTGAGCGGGCGACGGCGTATGTTCACGGCACCGGGTTTCGGTGCGGTGAGTGCGCGGCGGTGCCGAGTGAGTTAGCCGACGGGGGTAATTCGCTATGAGTGCCGACGCTGGTAACTCGTCGCGGTCTCGGCGTGCCATCGGGAGTTACCCCGCGTCGGATGGTACAGACGCTAAGACTCCCGATCCGAAAATTGAGGTTCCGCCGGAGAACTCCGGCCGCCCGGACTTACCGACACCCGAGGAGCGCATCGAGGGTATCCTCGATGCGTATCCGGACCGCGTGCTACGGCCGGTCTCCGAGACGCACGGCCGAAAACTCCGCGTAGAGGCGCTAAACGAGGCGGAGACGGTAGAGCGTGAGGTTGAGACGGGAGAGACCGAGACAAAGACGGTCTCGGAGGAGGTCGGACGCGACGCCCGGACGTGGTTAGCGGTCATAGATGCGTTCTTGCAGGACTACGAGGGCTACCGGGACCGGGCGCTTCGGATGGCGCGTGGCGACGATCTCCACGGCGACTATGAGAGCTTCCTGGTGGATCTCGAAAACTCGTTTTCGCCGGAGTATCAGCAAAGACAGTATGCCCGTCTGAAGGCGATGAAACGGATGTTTCTCGGGGAGTCGGCCGAGGAGTCACCGACGGGGGAGACGTATCCCGGAGTGTTCGAGGAGCCGGTCACGGTGCTGTTCGGACTCACGGCGAGCACGCTCGATGATGGCGAGTTCCGCCCGGTAGTTGACCACGACCGCGAGATTCGGAACGCCTGGACCGGCGAGGATGGCGTTCGGCGGACGCTCCGGTACGTGCTACAGGACAAGTTGGGGCTGGATTCGTCGGACTACGCCTGGTGGTGGCAGTCCGAGCCGCATCCGGGCGACGGCGACGCCGCCGGGACCAGTCACTCGCATCCGGTCGTCGTGCTCGATGCGGCGGCGGTCTCCGGGGACGTGGACCCGGCGGACCCGGAGACGTTCCGGCCGGTCGTCGCCAAACACGTAGCAGAGTGCGAGCACGCTGAATGGCCCGCTCACCGCATCCGCGAAGGGTCGGAGAAATCGGCCGTGAAGGTCCGCGAGGGCGACGACATCACGGACTTCGCGGGCTACGTCTCCGAGTATATTGCAGTAGATCCGGACACGGATCTACTCGAGCGTTCCGATGAGTACATAATGTGGGCGGCGTCGCAGTGGGCTTCTTCGACGCAGAAATACTCAAAGAGCCGGACGGCGACGGCGGCGATCCGGGCGGATCGGTGCCACCAGGAGTACATCGACGACGACGCTCACCAGGAGCACGACCACGGCGAGCGAGTGGTCCGCTCGGAGCGGCGTGGTGTTGAGTTCGAATGTGCGGCGTGCGGATCGGAGTTCGAGGTTGACCAGTCACCGGACACGCTCGTCGAGGCGCGACGGACGGCGGCCGATGGCGGTCTCACGGCGGAGACAGAGCCGTCGGATGCGTCGGTCGTTTCGTTCGACTATGACGACGTGGACGTGATGGCGTCCCCGAGAGCGGCGTCTGAGACGGCTCAGAGCGAGACGGTGCCAGGCTTCCGGGCGAGATGGCCATCGGCCCGTGGCGGTGCTCGCGTCGGGAGTACGACGACGCCGACGCGCTCGCGGCCGCCGGATGACGCGGAGTCGCCGGACTTCTCGCCGGTTCGGTGGGGTGGGGAGACGTACTGCGCAGCATGTGGTGAGACGGACCCGGACCCGGAGACCGACTGTCCGGCCGACGCCTACAAGGACGCGACCGATGACGGGACCGGCTTCTTGCCGGTCCCGCCGGAGCACTACGGCGAGCATACGGTTGTGGAGCAGTACGACGAGGAGCACGACCCACACCCCGACGACAAAGCGCGTCACACAGGCGAGGAGTACCGTGGCACGGGACACATCGAGTTAGAGAAGGTGGCGAGCGTATCGCCACCGCCGGAGTCGGAGTCGTTCGAGCGGCCGCCGGAGTGGCGG
>NZ_JBNTJW010000034.1:0-2784 GCF_051195055.1 Halobellus sp. EA9
CCTCCTCATTCCTCACAAAAACGTTCCTCGATAAGCCGCTGCTGTCACGCGGTTATTCTCTTAGCTAAAGACGGATGTATGTTCCAGTTAACCCCATCGGATGCTGACCTGTACTGGTACCTGGGAAGGTTCATGTTCGTTACTGGTATCATCTACATGCTTCTCATCGCGGTTGGCGTCGATCCAGTGCCGTCATCTTCAATTGATTTCGTGTTTGGAATTTTGTGGGTCGCACTGGTTCCGGCAGTCGAGCAGGCATCCGACAGCACGCCGCTGTACAAAGAACTCGATTTCGGTAGTGAATGAACAACAGACAGGTTTGCAGACCAGATGATTCACCCGGATCAGTATGAAGCCAGCGTGGCTTACCGCCGCACCTATTCTCTAAATCAAACAGTTGGCGAACAATCGGGCCAGATTGCTATCCGAGTCTCGCATATAAGATGGAACGCGGATATGTGGCAGCCATCTGCTCTGAATCGTCTTGGTCGCTACACTCATAATGACTAGTCTCGTCTCTTACCGGTGATCGCCGTGAACGTGGATGGCGATCACCGGTAAACAGTGAGACTAGTCATTATCAGTAAGTCGCCGAACTGTATCACTAGCTGCTGGTTGCGCTCGCGCCCGTTCCGATGGCAACCCCGGTGCCCATTCCAAGGGCGACTCCGATCGCGAGTGAGTCCAGCACGAGACCCAGAGAGATCCCAAGTGCCGCACCAGCCGCCATCCCGATACCGAGATACATCGGATCAATCTCACTATCGGAGTCGGACGCCGAACCCATACGGAACGATACTGTGTGTCAGATAATAAATTTCGTTCCGTTTCTGACGACGGCCGATTCTGTCTGCGGTGTGTCACCGGTAATACTCCGAGGAGGTGCGAACGTCGTCTCCCCCTGTCCACTGCGCTCACACCGCCACTGTTTCGAGGTTCACGATAGGCTCTGTCGCACATACTCGGCACCCAGAACTAAGAGTGTCGCAATCAGTCCGGACCGGACCCCTGCGTCGATACTCGTTTCGAGCGACTCGCCGAGGACGGCCTGTGACGTGATCCCGACACCGAACGCCGCACAGAGACCGACGCCCACTGCGCCGAGGACGACGATGTAGTCGCGTCTCATGAGTGTGATGGTGGAGCTGGATTCCTGTTGTGGTACTGGCTATCTGTCCGCCCAAGCAGCCCACAGGCCAAGCACGATCGCAATCACGCCCAGGCCAGTCGTCACAACCGACGGGTCCCACCAGTCAACTGCGGCAGCTGCAAGTCCAGCAACACCGAGAGCGACACACAAGAAGCCAGAGATCTTGCTCGGGTATCGTGGGTAGTTTGCGAGCCAGTCCGGCCCGGAAGCCTTCTTTTCGTCTGTCATTTAGTTGCTGGTCAGGATTGGTCTCTAATGAAGATTGCTGGCTGTTTCTCACCCTGAAGTGGTTGTGGCGAGCCTGGACCGAGAGAGACAACGGGCGGTATCAGGATCGACCCGTCGCGGTCGGTCGAGTACGCTTTCGGTCCCGCGTATTCAGCGGTTCACCTCATTGGAGAGCCGCTTCCCACCTTCGACGGCTATGAACACGGCGAGGACTCGCCAAGCGAGCGCCATATCAGCGAAAGCAGGAATTGTGAACGTCGTGATGGCGAGCGCGACCGCCCCGAGGACTTCTGCGGTCCCAACCGCGACAGCCGTCCTGTTCATCGGTGTATGCACTGTCGTGGAGTAGTTCGTAGAGCGTATTGGTGATTGTGAACGCCGAGGACACGGCAGATTCATCGCGAGACGTGTACTGGTTGATACTGCTGCATCCACGCTCTCTATCGGTCACGGTGATTCTGACAGAGAATGGATACGTCGATAGTCCCTGTGCAAGATAGAAGGCGCGAGTCGGTCAGCACCATCGGGACCGTTCGCTCGGCACAGGTATGAAGATTCCAGTAACAGGTGGGTGAACGCAGTGCATATTTATCCCACGCGGGTAATCACACGGTCGATGCCCTCCATCATCGACCAAACGCTGTTTAGTGAGCCCTCTGGCCGTCCCCTTGGACTGGTGTTCCTCTGTGGCGCACTCCTGCTGACCGGGCAGCAGGGGTACTACGTCATTGTAGAAGGGGCAACACCGTTCTACGCTACACTGTTTATTAGCGTCGGGATGGCCCTCTCCGGAATTGCCGAGTCCTTGCCGAAACCCTGCCGACGGGAAGCTGGTGTCCTGAGAATCACTGCGCTTACCGTACTGGCGAGTCTTCTCGTGATCCTCTTCTTGGCACCCGACCTCATCACTGCGTGATAGACGGAAGGCCTTCGAGTCCACCGACGTTCTGAGAGCACTGTTCTCACAAGTACCCTGCTGCATCCACCCTCTACGCCGGTCACGCTGATTCTGATAGAACATAGATGAGTCGATAGCACCCAGATTTATGACTGGCGTCGTGCAACAGTCGCTTGATGCCCTCCAATGACGACCGCAGCTTCACCGAGAGAGCTGCGGACTTCCTAGATAGTATCGGCCTCGAGGACTTGACCGAGGATTATCGTGAGGAGAACAACGCCGGAGATGATAGACTGGCAGACGCGTTCGATCCACTTCCCGACGCTCTCGCGGAAGTCCCCGAAGTCCACGAAGTGAACAAAGTGAACACGCACCGCGATGGCGACGACATTCTGGTTCCCGTCGTTCCGGTGATTTTTGAGGACGCGGGCGAACCCGCTATGGACACTGTCTGGGACGTGGGCGGAACTACCCTCGAAGCTATCCATTCGGTCTTCGAGGAGTTCCA
>NZ_JBNTJW010000035.1:0-2636 GCF_051195055.1 Halobellus sp. EA9
CCATTTCCCGGTTAGCTTGGCGGAATCTACCTGTAAGAGCGTCTGAGACTGGCCTCAACCGGCGGCAAAACAAGGCAAGAGCAGTTCTGATATGGTGCGAGGAGCCGTGGCATCCACTAATTGTGCTACCAGCAGCAGTATCGAAGTACTCGCAGAAAGTAAATATCCGCTGCTCATCGGATTGGTCTTCGTACGAGCTATAGATGCGAGTACTATGGGCTAAGTATCGGACTGCGAGAAGCCAATCCGATTGTCGTACTTATTGTTGAGACTCTCGGAATCATCCCCGGCCTATTCTTTCTCTCGTCGGTGTCACTAGTGTTATTATTCTTTCTTGGTGAATACCTGCTTCCCTGGGTCGCACAATCGAGACATAATATCGATCTGTGGAGCAATGTAGCATACCTTTCAGTTTTGGTCGTATGGAGCGCTGTGTCGCTTCATAATATGGTACTCATTTGGATATGAGATTGATCGAGTTTGTCGGTTTATTATTATATATTTCAATTGTGTTAATTATATCATTTGCTATGCTGCTTTCTCTGCTTTAATTTCTGCAATGAAGCTCCAAACCCTCATTTTATAAACGGTATAGGAGGATGCCTTAGCCCTGCAGCAATTCACGGATTAAAACTGGATAGAGTATTGGTACCTATTAGCAGAAGCAATCTACGAGTTACACTATACATAACATCCTCCGCACCGTGAACGGCGCGGTTTCCCAAGCGTTGGGATATTATGGTTCGCGGGACGCCCACTCTTGTGGGGCGACTTGCCCCGTGGATTTGTCGAACAGGCGCACCGCTGGCTGTGCCATCCAGCCGTTATCCCTATCTCCCCCGTCACAGACGAGATTCGGGAGTACCTTCTGTCGGATGTTCTCGGCTCCGTTCACGTCGGCGTTGGCGACCACCCCGCACTCGTCGCAGACGTACAGCCCACGTTCGACGCGCTGGCTGTCGTCGGTCGTCCCACAGGATGCACACGATTTGGACGTGCCGCGCTCGTCCACGCGCTCGACGCTGATGCCGCGCTCGGCGGCTTTGTATTCCAGCATCTCGATGAAGCGGTCGAACGCCCATCCGTGCAGGTTCAGATTGCCGTGGTCGCCCCAATCGGCGTCCTCGCGGATACCAGAGAGGTCGCCCACGGCAATCGTCCCGACGTTGCGGGCCGCACACTCAGCTACCACATCCTTCGAGACGGCGTGCAAGAAGTGGTCACGCCTCCCCCGGCGCTTCCGGTCTAGTCGTTGCGCTTTGTGGGAGTCGCTGTCGTCGCACGTCGCTCGCTCCTTCTGGAAGTAGTAGTCGTCCTCTTTGAGTGCGCCGCCGGGGTACAGCAGGGCCTCGTCTCCGACCGCGACGGCGGCAAAGTTGCAGATGCCGAGGTCGATACCTGCCACCCGGTCGCCGGGAGGGTCCGGGTCGCCAGTGTCGACGCGACAGACGATGTGCAACTCCCACTCCTTACCGGTCCAGACCGCCCGGACCTGCTGGACGTGCTGTACGTCCACATCCGGGTCGGTGGCATACTCGCAGAGAACGAAGTCCGACCACGACTTTTTGAGATTCGCTCCTTTCGAGAGTCGAATCCTGTTGTGGTCGGGGTCGTGTTTGAAACTTTGAACGTGACCGTCGAGCGGGGATGCTCGTCGCCCTGCTTGCGGTAGCCGGGTGGGTTCGCGTCCCCGTTGCCCTTTTGACGGTGGGCGTACCACGAGTCGAACGCTTCAGCCAATTCTTCGAGAATTGCCTGACTGGATTGAGCGTTCAAATCCGCGTAGCGTTCGTGACTCTTGAGGTACGCTTTGAGCGTGCCGTGGTCTGGAATCGTGCCGGTTTCACTCCAGATACAGTCGCAGGTCCACCGGGCAACGTTCCAGAGTTTCGAGGCGGCGAACCCAAGCGAATTGAGGTCGTCGCGCACCTGCTGGTGGTTGCGAATGGACGCAACGTAGGTGCGCGTGACCAGATTCGCCATACATAGCCTGTGGCGGAGTGGCTACATAATGGCGTGCCAACCGGAGTGAAAGTGGAATATCCGGCCCGACAGACCCGCGTGGACTGTGGCACCGGGCTTACGCGATTCACGCCCGGCGTGAACGCCGGGATTCTCTCGCTGTTAGAAGATAGTAAGGCCAACACTTAGAAGTTGACAATATTGATCAGGTATATCTATTGGGTTCAGAATTATGTTCTTCCTCAATAATAATCGAATCGGATACCTCTCAAACTGGTATCCAACGAAGCGTCAGAGGCACACCCACCCTACCCCCCACCCCCGTTTAATTAAATATAACACGCGTTTTGAGTTCGTTCTACTTTCTATAGACTGATGCCCTACACCAGTCAGTCCTGTCGGACTGTGTTTCGACGGATCGCCCAACGACAATATAGTGAGTGGCCGGCGTACAATTCGACACCACTGTACGATCGAACGTCGCTCGCTGGACTGGAATCTGATATCCGGACAGTCTCAGAGACGTGGTTCGATCACGATAGTCACGACTCTATCGAGGAGTTCGTCTGTGCACTCCCGCTAGCCTACTTTCGATTTCGCTGTTGGGTAAGCGATTGTTGGTGAAGTCATAGAGCGGTTTCGAGGATGATTTTGAGTGCTTCTTCGCCGGGTTT
>NZ_JBNTJW010000036.1:0-2567 GCF_051195055.1 Halobellus sp. EA9
CTATCTCGCTGTCTGCTTCGGTTGGTTGCACATCCTCCCAAAGCAGACACTTCCTCTAACCCGATGTGATCGACTGAAGCTTGTTCCAAGAGACCCTGGGGTGCGCTCATTGGGCCGACCGCTCTCTATGCGTGCCTGTTAAATAGTAGTCTCTGAGTCACCAGTTGAAGATGCGTCAAAGACGGTAATTGTGACAGTGGTGCCGTTTGATGTGTCGAAAGAGACGGTACCGTCAAGAGTGCGGACGGCCCAGGTAAGTTGCCACAATCCCAGACCCGTCCCGTGTTGTAGTGCTGTCTCAGTCCTGGTTTCGAGCGCAGATAGTTCCGACTCGGGAATCCCCGGGCCATCATCGATGACCTGGATTTCGCATCCGTCAGGCGTCTGCCGGAGAGACGT
This sequence comes from Halobellus sp. EA9, assembly GCF_051195055.1. NCBI lineage: Archaea > Methanobacteriati > Methanobacteriota > Halobacteria > Halobacteriales > Haloferacaceae > Halobellus > Halobellus sp. EA9. Next base: position 400 of record NZ_JBNTJW010000036.1, read on the forward strand.
GGTCACGTTCGTAGCGTGTGTGACCGCATTGTCGACGGCGCTTTCTATAGCCGCTTCGAGGGCGGCGCCGTCGGTCGAGATCATCAACGAGTCGGGTGCTTCGACAGCGACCGAGGAGTCGCAGGCGGCCACAGTGCCGCGAAGCAGCTCGGCGACATCGATGGCGACGTTTTCGTGCGTCTCTGAGAGAAGTCGGTCGATCTTCCGCGCGCGGTTACTCATACGTGTGATGCGATCGGTCGCCTCAGTTGCGGCGTCCGCGTGGTCGTTGTCGATGGCCTCGAGATGAGCGTTGACGACATCGATTTGATTACGTAGATTGTGCCGCAGAACCCTGTTAAGCACCGCAATTCGTTCTTTACGAAGTTCTCGTTCGGTCACTTCTCGGAGGCTGATCACGGTACCCAGCTGCTGGTCCTGCTGGTCGAGTACCGTCGACACCTGCGGATCAAACTTCGCTGACGTACCCTCAACATTGAGTTCGAGCGTCTCGGTTGCTCGCAGCCCATCCACACTCGTTCCGACGGTATCTTCGACGGTAACGGTGCCGGTAGACGGGTCGGAGTTCCCCGACGCAGTGCGCGCACTCTCGTTTGCTCGCACCACGCGGTGCTCGTCATCCGCGATTAGCACCAAGTCGTCTGTCTCGTCTACGACATCCCGTTCACCGACGACGCCGATGGCAGGGGATTTTTTGAACGCATCGAACCGAAACACCGCGAGTCCAAGCCCACCCACCGCGCCGAAAGAGCCAAGCACATAGGCGGCCCCTCCCGCTGCTTGACCGAGTTGAGCAATATACGGAATATTGCTCCAGAACAGCCACATCGCCGCTGGTGCCACAGCAAAGGCAATTCCTTGCCATGCTGTTAGGTGGTTATACCGACGTGTCGCTCGCACCACCAGCACGATCCCGGCTACAGCCAGCGTCACTGCGTAATAACGGGTAGTAATTCCAAGGAGTCCGAGAACCTGCGTTGGCACTACTGATACTCCGCTTAGTAGACCCTGTAGAATAATCACGAAAAGCGGAAACGCAATCAGCGCACCCGTCTTGAGCGAAAGCGAGACGAACCGCCCCGTGTACCGAAGTGCAAACATAGCCCACAAAGCGGCGGGAAGGATCCAGACAACTGCCAGCCACCGCCCGACTGCACCGCTAAAGTCGGTCACTGAGATGAGATTGGTAAGGATGCCGACACTGACTAGTCCGAGACCCACCCCGATCAGCGCAGTGTATCCTGTGAACCACGCAGCCCCTGGTTCGTTGTATCGGTGAGCGACCGTCGCACTGATAGCCGAGATACCCACTGCGTTCCCGATAGATATTGCTGCGGCGATTCCAACGATCATGAGGCATCATACATTCTCGCCTGCTAATAATGTGAAGCGTTCCGGTACAGGATATACAAATTAGATTGACCGATTGACTGGGCCGCCGTCCTGACGAGAGCCAGCGCGAGACTTGCGCCCTCCATCTTGCACGCCAACCAATGATAATATCGATGGCTCTTACCGAACACAGTGAAACAGCGCATCTTTCTGTCTACTGGTAGATGGGCCAGTGCAAGGTACAGAGGATCAAGTCAGCACCCACCCGGCGTCAACCTCACACCGAGACGGCCGCATCGGCTAACCATCCGGTGTGAATATCTTCGAGCAAGGTGATCTGAAAAGCACTGAGTCGTTCCACTCTGACCGCACCGTGTCAGAACTGGTGTCTTGAAACGGCTGTGTTGAATCACTAGACGGCGTCGGGATAGGTCGCTAAATCGAAGGAGTTGAAGCGGGAGACTCCAGTTGTCTATGACCCAAATCTCCCGCTTCACCAGCGAAGTCGTCCCGATTTCTCAAGGAGTTACTGGCGATGGAGACGAATCCGCCGCCCCGGAAGGTGGCGGCGAATTCGCCGACTATGCCCTCGTTTCCCTCTATTGTCTCCGGATTTATCTCGACACGTCCTACCGAATGACGATTGACCTGCTGAAGGAGATGCCACAAATAACCGGGGATATCGGCCTTGACGCGGCCGATATCACCTCTCCATTCACGCTGTGTAAAGCGTTCGACCGGATCAGTATGAGCGTCTGTCGAGTGCTGCTGCGCCAGTCGGCGCAGCTGCACGACCCCTCGAAACACGGCGCGATCGACGCGACATTCTACGAACG
>NZ_JBNTJW010000037.1:0-1611 GCF_051195055.1 Halobellus sp. EA9
TACGTATTGAGCCGACCGCTACGATCGACGATGATCTGTCCTTCCTCTTCGAGCTTCCGGAGTTTGTTGTAGATCTGGTGATCGGGGAAATCTAGCTCTTCTCGGAGGTCTTCGATTGTTTTCGTGGCGTCCAACGAGACGAGTAGCGCGTTCTCGAGACAGTACGAGACGAGTCGGTCCGTGATTGGCGCGACAATATTGTGTCGCTCGTCGAGGACATCGAGCGTATCGAGCACAGCAAACGAGAAGAATTGGCCAGTGCGATCTTCCTGGGTCTTGATCTCTCGGAAGATGCTCTCCCAGTCGAGGTCGGCTTGTCTGGCGATCAGTGCGGCATCTTCGAGGTCGCCTTCGCGTTCCGTAATCGATTTGAACACGAAGATGTCGGTCAGCGAGAGCAGATGTACGTGAAGATCGCCGTACTCGAATGATTGGTCGCACCGCTCGATCATCGCCGGCGTCAACTGGAGCTGGCCGGCGACCGCCTCCACGAAAATATCCCAGCGCGGAAACCCGTCCTTCTCCAGCACAATACTGGGATCAAGCTGGTTGTATGCCGCTTCCAAGTCACTACGCTCCTCGTATCCCAGGTCCTGAAGCGCTTCGGCGATTGTAAAGAACGTCTGTCCGTCCTCAACGACGATGTCGACGTCTTTCGTCGAATCTTTCAACCCACGTAGAATGAGGTTGCCGCCTCCGAGATGATACACGTCGACAGACGTCTCCAGGTGGTCGCCAAGCTCTTCGAGCCCCCGTCGAAGGCTATCTTCCGGATGTTGGCCGCGCGGATAGACCCCATAATCGTTCGCGAGATCGATGAATTCCTCCCACGGGAGAAAGAGCTCATCGTGGTGGACCTCCCGCTGGTCGATGTATGCAAAGAGATCTGCCCATTTCTCGACGCACTCCCACCTGTTTGCGAGCCGCCACAGGTCGCTGGCGTCGAGGCTCGCGCGGTGGGTCAGATAGAATACGCCAGCCATCGCCATCTGTTTCTTGTTCTCAGCGACGGTCACTGCATGGATCAGAACCTCCTCGAGTTCCAGCGACCGATCACCTTGATAGACGTAGGTCTTCGCTGGGTGATAGTCAACACCGTAGCGAGTGAACGCCGAGAACGCAGTCGGCGTCCCATCGACGGTGTCCTTGCTCGTTGCGACCAGTCGGTCGCCGTTCGCGCGATATTCGGTTTCGAACGGTGTCGTTCGGGTTCTCGCTTCGAGGAACGACCGAAGCGTGTCATCGGTGATAGCATACCCGTCGTCCGTGTGTGCGATCGCACCCGTCTCCTGGATCTCGTTCAAATGCTTGTAGAGCGTGGACTTGGCGAACCCCTGTGTTTGTAACTCCGAAATCGTCTTCGGACCGTCGAGCAGCGCACCCAAAATGTCCTCTTTCGTCCCTATCAGCACGTTCTCGAGTGCGTAGCGGTCGAGAAGCTCGGCAAGCAGTGATGCTTCGTATGTGTGGGCTAGTTGGACGCCGTCAGTTCGGTCTACAAGATGGGCGTTTTCGAGGTCGCCAACGACCTCCGACGTCCAGCTCTGACTTTTATCGATGGCATCGGCTAATTCGCCAACAGAGTAGGACTGATCCCGCAAACAGTCGATT
>NZ_JBNTJW010000038.1:0-1575 GCF_051195055.1 Halobellus sp. EA9
TCCGGTTGGCCGAGGAGATACAATGCCCCGTCCCCGAGCGCGAGGGAGTCGGTCACGCCCATCGGGAGCGACCATTCCGCACGGCGCTCGCCCGTCTGCCGGTCATATCCGATGATCAACACCTGCCCATCACGTCCGGTCTGGACGTATACTGACTCGGCGCTGACTACCGGTGGGCCGGTGAGTACCGTCGGCCCGATCGGCGTCCGCCATCGAGCATCCCCAGTCGCAATATCGATCGCAAGCAACTCACGCTGGCCGTTCTCGTACGCGCTCGGCGTATAGAGGGTGTCATCTGCTACTGCTGGACGGTGTGAACCCTCAACGTCCATCCGACTCCACACCTTACTCCCATCTGATAGTGACCGAGCCTCTAAATGCCCGGACTGACGAGCGCCCGTTAGGTATACTGTCTTCCCATCAGTGACCGGTAGGTGCGTCCCGACGGACGATGCAGTCCAGCGAACCGCACCGGTCCGTCGCTCGAATGCAATGAGTGGGTCGGCGCTGGCTCCGCCGTTTGCCAGCACCACCTCGTCGGTGACAGCGATTCCGACGACGTTCCCTTCGAGCGTCGGACCCGCTCCCCAGCGCTTCTTGCCGGTGATCGCGTCGAGTGCAACCACACTGCGACGACCCGGCACGAAGAGCGTACCATCGACGAGTGCCGGCGATCCGGTATCGAGCCCGCTCCCGGCGGCGTACCGCCAGTACGTCGATCCGTCACGGATATCGACCGCGATGATGCTCCCGCCGAAGGGGCAGAACGCGGTGCGGCCCGCGACAAGCGCCGGGGCAGGGTGGACGGGCGTCTTGACCCTCCAGACAGTGTCCTTCGAGGCGAGATCCACGGCCTCGAATCGGTGGCCGAACTCCTCGTCGTCCAGGTTGCGCCGTGGTCTCTCGACGACTCCTGGAAAGATGATCTGTTCTTGGATGACGATCGGTTGGGTCTGTGGGAACGTTTTCGCGGCGCGGAATTTCCGTAACGAAGCATCAGTGGTCGGCCCCGGTCTATCGGCTCCGTTCGTGCGGTGGGAGTCGTGCCCAAGAGTCGGCCACGGATCGGTACCCGCACTGGCCCGTGGCGTGATATTAGCATCGTGATGATGGATCCGTGGGCGGAGCCGATCCCGTAATGCGCTACAGCCCGCGACGGCGGTGAGAGAGGTAACCCCTATTGTTTGTAGGGCTTGCCGACGGGTAGGGTGCGGGCCCCTGCCTTCGCTCATACCTGATTCATCCATAATCAATCAGTGTATTTGCTAGAGAACCGTGCTCAGTAGGACACGAAATCATATCCGGTCAGGTATTCGTACGCTCGGAATCTCCGGGATCATCCCGGTCGTTACCAGTATCGGAGCCGAATTCATCCATCCGTTTCCCGAGGCCCACCAGTAGTGTTGGACTCAAGTAGAGAACGGCGGCACCTGCCATCATTGCCCCTAGCCGATCCTCTCCGAGTGGGGCCAGGATTGCGACCCCGATTCCGATAGCAGCCACAAGCACGGCGGTACAGTTGCGGATCGTCTTTCTGATGAGGGCGGCATCATCCATAGCTATCGGTTCAAATTG
>NZ_JBNTJW010000039.1:0-1378 GCF_051195055.1 Halobellus sp. EA9
TCAGTCGATCACATCGAGACCGTTCTGACTCCTCCAGTAGAGCTTGAATCTGCATCTTCGATGCATTGCTGATCCTCGAAATGGCACGGACGGTGAGTTTCGACGGAGAGGGGTCGCTGTCGGCGGCGAACTGCCGCCGACGCGACAGCGTCGCCACTCACGATCGCTGTCCGGATCGGTGGACAGCTACCGGAAGAACCGGTCGTCGAGTGGTTGGTTCGCTGAAACAGCCCTGCGCACACCAAGCGCTGTCCAGGCGGCCCGCAGCACCATCTCACAGAACTCCGTGAACGGCCAGTTCCAGAGGCGGCGCCCCCCGCGGCGGGGCGCCGCCACGTACTTCCAGTGGAGATACCGCCAGCTGTTCTGGAGCAGCAGGCTCACGACAAACATCACCAGCCGCAGGCCAGCGTCTTGAGAACTGGTGAATGCGAGGCTCTGGTTGGCTAATCGGTAGCTCGACTCGATGCCGAAGCGCTTGCTGTAGTGCTCTCGGGCATCGCGTGGCGTGTCGATGAACGGCGCGTCAGCGGCGTAGCCGTGACGCGCCACCTCGTGTTCGTCGTATCGTCCCTGCTGGTAGACGCAGTCGATGAACACGGGAAAGGTCACCTCGCCGGCGAGACCGTGTTCGATCTCGCGGCTCCAGCCTGTGCTGAGTTCCTCTTGAATCGTTTCGCCCCACTTGACGATCGGCATCACGTAGGCGTAGTTGTGGGCGTACAGCAGTCCGAGACAGGTGCTGTTGTAGAATCCGCGATCAAGGTAGACGGCCTTGACGCCGAGGTCAAGGCCGTCGAGGAGTTTGAGGAACTCAGCGAGGACATCGCTGGTGGTGTCGCCAGCGACAAGCTGGCGCACCGCCAGCGTATACCGCTTGTTCCGCACCCGCGCGTAGAGCGTCGCGTACGCGTGAAAAGCGGTTGTTCCCCGTTTCGCTTCCGAGAAGTACAGTGCTTCTGTCTCGTCTTCGTCGCCGTAGTAGGGATCGAGGTGGAGGTCGGCGACGACCTCCACCGGTCGATCCGGGAGTGTCTCAAGCGCATCTCGTTGAAGCAGCGTGTCTCCAACCGCCTCAACAGTGTCAAGGTCGAACTGATCGGTGAGATGTCCCCGGACAGTGTTGGCGTGCGGTGAGTCGGCTGTCGTGTCGCAGACGTGGTTGATCGAGGTCCCGCCGGCGCTGGCGCCGGCGAGGACCTCGTACAAGGTCTCTGTCGTGACCTCAACCTCCCCACCAAGGTCTATCGCAAGTTCCTCGTCGAGGCTGTTGACGACAAAATTAAGCAGGTGCTCTTCCTCTATCTCGCTGTCTGCTTCGGTTGGTTGCACATCCTCCCAAAGCAGACACTTCCTCTAACCCGATGTGATCGACTGA
>NZ_JBNTJW010000040.1:0-1121 GCF_051195055.1 Halobellus sp. EA9
TGCCTTGTTGAACGCAAGACAGCGCCGGGGTAGGGTCGATTGTTTGTAGTCTCACGCCGTCAGAAGCGCGTACGTGGAGTCAGAAGATGCAATCGCTGTCACTCACGGCGGTTGCCGAAGAGTCAAAACTATGGTATCTTGCTTCGTTGTGTCGGTGACGACGGCGATGCCTCTCCCGGATACGTCCGGAGAAGGGGAGCAGGCGGCGAGCCGTTAACTCGCCGCCTGCGTCAGGTTATGGATGATGCATTTCCGAGTCAGCTCCCGGAACTGGCCGTGCCAGCTCCGGGAGCGCAGCTTCTCGCCGTCGTCTTCCTTCAACCGCGAGAAGCCCGTCTCACTCATCCAGCGTTGGTTGTAATCCTCGTTCATACGGGCGTTGTGAGCCTTCTGCAACGGTGTTTGCTCCCTGTGCTTGATCAGCGGTCGCGTTGAGTTGGAGCGACACTCCTCACGGAGCTCGCCCCACGAGTAGTTCGCGTCAGCGGACAGCACCCGCAGGTCTTCCGCGTTCCGGCGGAAGACCTGCATCCCGATGTGGCCGTCCCACGCCTTCTGCGTCGTGTAATGCACGTCCTTGATCGCCAGCGAGTTGACATCAATCAAGATCGTCGTCTTCAGCGACTGCAACGAGTAGTTCGCACGATCACGGTAATGGAAGCTCGTTTGATCGCGCTGGAAGCCACTCGCATCAATCGCAGCTTCACCACTCCAGCCCGCCTGCTCCGCGCTTCGGCGGAGCAGGCGGCGGAGCTCGCGCATCCGGTACTCTTGTTCCCACCGGCAGAACGAACTGTAGTGCGGTGCCTCGTCAAGATCAAACACGGCGAGGATATGCGGCATCTCGTTGAGGTAGTCCTCAGATTCACGGAGACTCTTTTCCAGTTCAACGCGGAACAGAATCAACGCGATCTGGACCCACTCGGCGTACCCGTCCGCGCCGTCCGGCGCGGCGGGTACGTCGGGCTCGTCAATGTGCTGTTTGGCAAGGTTTCGACACATCCAGGCAAGCCGTCTGAGCGACACCATATCGCCAGACAGCGTCCATTTCCCGGTTAGCTTGGCGGAATCTACCTGTAAGAGCGTCTGAGACTGGCCTCAACCGGCGGCAAAACAAGGCA
>NZ_JBNTJW010000041.1:0-1071 GCF_051195055.1 Halobellus sp. EA9
GATGAATCAGTCGCTCCAATCTCGTTCATTTCTCTGCAGAAATCGAGTCAGCAATCAGAAACGATGGGAACTACCGACATTGAAGCACTACACGCGGACCCGTCAGACGCACCCGAACAACTCCGAACGGATGTAGCTGAGTTGGTCGGTGTGGCTGATTACGAATCGGCCAAGTACAAGTTCGGGAAGCGAAAGACGCCGATCACCGAATGTACCTGTTCGCGGTGTAGGGATCGGTAAGCAATCTCCCGATGACCCGAAAGGCGAGGGAATATCCATAGTCTCCCGTTCGGAGTCCGCACCTACGGACCATTTTTTCAGTACCCCGGTGGCGGCTTTGGCCGGGAATCAACTGGAGAGCGTAAGCGGGATCTAAGCAACCCGTTGTAAGACGGCAATCAAGAAAATCAAGAGTCTTAGCACCTATGCAAGAAGAATCCGACAAAATACAATCCCAACGCGACGAAGCATTAGCGGAGTTAAGCGACGTGATAGAACAGGCACGGTACAAGTCACTTGGTGACGGAAGAATCCGGTCCCCGGAGAAGGAGCGGATCCGGCTGAAGTATCTCCGGGTGATTATCTCGGCGCTATCAACGCGGCGGAAGTATCTGGCCGACAAAGACCTCGAAGAGTTGAGCCAACGGATCGACAAGTTAGAGGAGCAACAAAATGCCACGCAAATCAAAGCGCGAAATTGAAGCAACACTCGAAGATATTGAAGAAGGCCCGCCGGGAGAATATCCCACGGTTGATTTGGCTCTTCTCTTGTCGTGTGACTGGGAACCGGTGAACGAAGAACAAAACCTGAAGCGCCGACAAGATACCGGGGAGGTGTACTACTTCCCGGAGTTTGATTTTTGAGACTCAGGGATAGGACGCTTTACCAGCAATATTTGGGGGGTGGGTCCGGACCGTCCAGCATTTCAACGTACATCGGCTAAGTATGAGAGTCATTCGTCTTTAGCTAAGACTCACACCTCGGTTGTGTAGCGGTAGCGAGCGTTTCTTGTAAGATTGGTCGTTGTTGGTGGATCTTCTGAGCGTCCTCAATCAGCCGCTCCAGCAACG
>NZ_JBNTJW010000042.1:0-1023 GCF_051195055.1 Halobellus sp. EA9
CACCTCAGTGAGGACGATCTCGATCGCTTGCTCGCACAGACTGATGACAAGAAGGTGAGCAAGCGGATCATCTTCATCAAACGGCTGTACAAGGGTGCGACACTCGAAGATGCAGCCGACGATGTTGGAATGTCCCAATCAACCGGCAGTCGATGGGCTAAACTCTGGAATAAGGGCGGTCTCGGACTCCTTGCACCGAGCTTTGGGGGGCAGCCGGCCTCCGAAGCTCGACGAGAAACAACGAGAGCGTCTCCTGGACCTGCTCGAAGAGGGAGAACCCTGGAAGAAACAGGAGATTCAGCATCTCATCAACGAAGAGTTCGATGTCGAGTTCCACCCGAACTATCTGCCACGACCTCTCGATATCTCGGCCTCTCGTACGCGATTCCGCGTACGGAGAGGCCAGACCGGCCAGAGAACGCCGACGAAATCCTCGACGAACGCGTTGCCGACGCGTTCGCCGAGGATGATGGAGACAAGCCACACAACAAACAGCCTGAAGACGACAGTGACGAGGAATGGACGCTCGATGATGATGTTCGAACAGATGGCGGAACAACGGTCGGGTTCTTCGATGTTTCGCACCCGCAACCGTGGGACAATTCCCAGCGCCTCTACACGGTAAGCGAGCCGACGATCACCCGGCCGCTGGTGAAAATCGACACACCAGCGGCCGGCTTCTATGCACTCAACGGTGAGAGCGTCCTCCAGTTCCCACCAAATCAGGAAAAAGAGGAAATCTGCGCGTGTCTCGAAGAGATCCGCGAGCAGAATCCGGGCGAGCGGATTCTGCTCGTCTTGGACAACTTCTCTTCCCTTACATATCTGTGCGCACACGCGCAAGCGAGCATATGAACTTGGGATTGATCTCGTCTTTCTCCCAGTGGGCTCACCGCATCTCAACACAATCGAGCCGGTCTGGAAGAGTCTCAGATGGGAGTCCTCGCCCCTGATCGTGGAGGGCGCGGCTGAATACCGCGCCCTCCTCGATGAGATCTTCACGAAGTTGACCGACCAGCTGAG
>NZ_JBNTJW010000043.1:0-988 GCF_051195055.1 Halobellus sp. EA9
CATCCGTGTTCGGTTAAGCGGAGAAACCGACAGACAGCGCTCTGTTGACGAAGTTATCGTGGTAGACCGCGTGGGGAGAGAATGTGTTCAAGCAACTCTCCCCGGATCTCATACGACGGCGGTTGACTTCCCTGTTTCCCGCCGAGCTTATCGAAGACATCGCGCGCGAGCGCGATGTGGTCCAGCGTGACCGGAAGATCGACATCACGATGCTTGTCTGGACGCTGATTATGGGCTTCGCCGTCGACGGCGAAGCCCGTACCATTGCCGGGTTTCAGCGTGCATACTCCGCAGCAACCAACCAGACCGTTGCCCGCTCAAGCTTCTACGATCGATTCACGCCAGCCCTCGCAGCACTGTTGAGCGACCTCCTCGAGCACGCTCTCGAGGAGGTCGCCGTTCCTCACACGATCGCGCCGCAGTTCGAGTTGTTTCGAGAGGTGCTGATCGCCGATGCAACCGTGTTCAGGTTGCATCGGCTCCTCGATGCGTTTCCCGCGACTCACCCGGATCAATCCGGCGCGAAACTTCACCTTGTGCAGAACGCGACCAAGCAGACGATCGAGCAGTTCCTGCTCACCGACGAACGCACCCACGAGAGCAGCCAACTCCACACCGGGAGTTGGCTGCGAGGCCGGCTGTTACTATTCGATCTGGGCTTCTACAGTTTCCGCCGCTTCGCGTTGATCGACGAGAACGGCGGCTTCTTCCTGACTCGGCTGAAGTCGAACGCAAATCCGTTGATCGTCGGAGAGGGACGGAAATGGCGTGGGCGCGCCATTTCCTTGCCTGAGCGTCGTCTTCGAGACGTTCTGGGAGACCTTACTCGGGAGATCATCGACGTAACCGTGGAGATCGAGTTCAAACGGCGGGCATACGCTGGGAAGCAGTCAACGGACTCGGTGGAGTTTCGCGTCGTCGGTGTCCGCAACGAGGACACCGACGACTACCACCTGTACGTGACGAATCTGCCCGATGAGTTCACTCC
>NZ_JBNTJW010000044.1:0-942 GCF_051195055.1 Halobellus sp. EA9
GTGACGCGACCGCGTCACCCGACGAACGATGTTCCCAGTCAAGACGTTCGTCTCGGAGCGTCGAGCCGCGAACCTGTTACAGCAGGTTCGCTGGCGTGACGGCGTCTATTGCCCGTGCTGCCGTGCCGAATCGGTGATTCGGTACGGCAGCTATCGGGTGTTTCAACGGTATCGCTGTAAGAATTGCGACCGCACGTTCAACGACAAGACAGGCACAGTCTTCGAGCATTCGTCAATCGCACTCAGAAAGTGGTTTCTCGCCGTCTACGCCTACATCCGCTTCAATACCAGCCTTCGGCAACTGGACGTTGAGATCGAGGTTTCCTACAAGACGGTGTACCGGCGCGTCCAGCGCTTCCTGCGAGCGCTGGACGCGCCTCGCCCACAGCTGGAAGGGCCGGTCGAACTCGACGAACTGTACGTCAAAGCCGGACTCAAGGGCCGCGAGCGCGACCGCCCGTCGCGCTTGCGGGGGCTATCAACACGTGGACGTGGAAAATATGCCGAGGACAAGCCGCCCGTGTTCGTGCTGGTTGATCGAGGAACGAACGAGTGCTACGTGCTGCCAGCGAAATCCGCCGACGAATCGACGGTACGACTCCTACTCGCCGATCACGAGCAGGAGTCGCTGACCGTCTATACCGATGGATTTCGGGCCTACGATCCGCTAGAGGACGACGAAGAGTTCGACCGCGAATACGTCGTCCACGGCGACGGGGAATATGCTGATGGAGATGTTCACGTGAACACCTGCGAGAGCCACGCGTCGCTGGCGCGACGGTGGCTCTCGCCGCATCAGGGCGTCTCCAAAGACAGGCTCACACCCTACTTCAGAGCGTTTCAGCTTCGCCAACGTGTCCGCCGGAAACCCGGCGAAGAAGCACTCAAAATCATCCTCGAAACCGCTCTATGACTTCACCAACAATCGCTTACCCAACAGCG
>NZ_JBNTJW010000045.1:0-925 GCF_051195055.1 Halobellus sp. EA9
CGTTGCTGGAGCGGCTGATTGAGGACGCTCAGAAGATCCACCAACAACGACCAATCTTACAAGAAACGCTCGCTACCGCTACACAACCGAGGTGTGAGTCTTAGCTAAAGACGAATGGTGCGTACACGCCCCCAGTAGATTGCGAAGAAACCGTTACACCGTTACCTTGTGGTTTAGCGGCCAATGACCCGGTACTCCGGCGAGGACAGAGCGGTTCAACAGACACCGATGAGTACGAACTACAGCGATTCCGACCAGACGTATCGCATTGAAACTAAAACTTCGGCCGGTTCGATTGAAGATCCCATTACGGGCGAACAATACGAGATTGACGGGTATGAGGACGGCCGTGGCGGGGTGATCGAGGTGGCCCGCCCGGATAGCGCGAAGCATATTGTGGACAGTACCAGCCGCCGGCGATTCCTGAGTCAAGCGCCGACCTCAGACGCCGTAGCAAAGGCGAGACAGGAGCGGTTCGAGTTTGCCCACAGCGACGTGGCGCTTCGATTCAATCAAAAAGAGTATGGCACGTTCGAGGAGGTGGACTTAGACCCGGCTGAGGGGTTCGACCCAAAGCACGACTCCACTAACAATGGTCCCCGAATGAAGGCCACCAAGGCGTATCAAACGCTTCTGGAGAACGGCCACGACGCCGAAGCCGCATACCTCCGGGCACTTCCGAATGTTGACACGCAAGGCAACTTTGCCCGGTTCGTGCGTGAACAGGGACTAATCAGCTATGAGTAGCAACCGATGAACCGACACAACACCTCGAAGCGGATTGAAGCCCTGAAGGAGAGTAACAACGTTGAACGGGTGCGGAAGGCCCGGAAGCTGATTCACGACATTCGGTAGTTCCCATTGAGTCAGCTGATAGTCACGACTGACGAGGTTACGTTCGCAGAAAGCGTCTGGATGGATGTTG
>NZ_JBNTJW010000046.1:0-710 GCF_051195055.1 Halobellus sp. EA9
CTCAGTCAGCGAGATCGAGCTCGACTCGTTTGGCCGCGCTGAGGACGAGTCCGGGGAGGTCCTCTTCGAGGCGCTTGCCAGAGAGCCGCTCGGCGGGGCCGAGGACCGCCACCGCGCCGGCGAGTGCGTCGCCACGTTCTCCCTGTCGAATCGGTGCGGCGACAGAGCGCATATCCTCCCAGACCTCGCCGCGGTCGAACGCGAGCCCGCGGTCGGCGATCGACCGCAGTTCGTCGGTCAAGCCCGACGGCGACTGGACCGTCCGGTCGGTCAGTCTGTCGAGCCCGTGCGTCTCCACGTACGCCTCGACTTCGTCCCTCGATCGGTACGCGAGGATTAGCTTTCCGGCGGCGGTCGCGTGCAGTGGGAGTCGGCTCCCCAATCTGATCCGGCGATCGTTGCGTTCGGCGTCTTCGACGGCCGCGTGGACGGCCTCCCCGTGTTCAGGAACGACGAGTGCCGTCGACTCGCCGGTGGATTCGGCGAGCCCGTTCACTTCCGGAGACGCGGTCTGGTACAGTGTCATCCCATCTCGGACACCGATCCCGAGGTCCAGAAATCGCAGTCCGAGTCGGTATCGACCGTTCGATGAAAGCACGACACCCAGCCGTTCCAGCGTGACGAGGTGGTTGTGCACCGACGCTTTCGAGACCGACAATTCTTCTGCGAGTTCCGTTACCCCGGCCTCCCGCCCGCCGGCGAGTGCGCTC
>NZ_JBNTJW010000047.1:0-706 GCF_051195055.1 Halobellus sp. EA9
CGCGATGGCACCAGCAAGTGCCATCGCTACCTCGCTGGATTCGTCCTCTGTCGAGCTAAACCACTTGTCGTCGCAGTCACTCCTGTCCGTGGTGACGAACCGACGAGCGACGCGGTCGAGCGACTGCTCGACCACGTCGCGGCCCTACCGTTCACCGTGGCTGGACTTCTCGCCGACCGCGGCTTCTACAACGGTGCATCAATCGAGCGACTGGATGCCGTGGCACCAGTCGCTCTTCCGATCGTCCGCCGTGGGAAACAGATGGCCGAGAAACTGGACACGTCGGTCTCCTACTGGACGGAGTACGTGATGTACAACGGAAGCGAGCGGGAACTGCGCTTCCCGCTCGCGGTCTGTGTGTCCTATCAACAAGGCAACCGAGGCAAACACGGGTTGCTGGTGCGGGCCTACGTGGCGTGCGATCTGACCGATCGCACGCCGAAGGAAGTCGAAGCTCTCTACCAGAAACGATCAGCCATCGAGACAGCGTTTCGAACGATGCGTGAAGCGCGTGCGCGGACAAGCACAACCGATCCAGCCGTTCGGTTGTTATTCATCCTCGTGAGCTTCCTGCTACGGAACCTCTGGGTGATTGTCCGATGGGGCGTGCTCGCCACGCCGCGACGCGGCGGGCGAGCACTACCCGTCTGGTTCCGCTTCGAGGTATTCCGGGAGTGGATTGATCACGCTCTCGACGACACGTTGG
>NZ_JBNTJW010000048.1:0-631 GCF_051195055.1 Halobellus sp. EA9
GAGTCTCCTGTACTGATCAATCAGTGTCGGTTGTTTTCGGCTGGGATTGACTGAATCAGCCGGAAAAGTATGCGTGCGAGTCTACCGCTGAAGTTTCTACCAGATTACGTTGACGTTCATAATGCCTTGCTGAATACAACGCGCGTATCGGTCAGCGCCATCGGCACCGTTCGCTCGGCACAGGTATGAAGATTCCAGCAACAGGTGGGCGAACGCAGTGCATATTTATCCCACGCGGGTAATCACACGCTCGATGCCCTCCATCATCGACCAAACGCTGTTTAGTGAGCCCTCTGGTCATCCCCTTGGACTGGTGTTCCTCTGTGGCGCACTCCTGCTGGCCGGGCAGCAGGGGTACTACGTCATTGTAGAAGGGGCAACACCGTTCTACGCTACCCTGTTTATGAGCGTCGGGATGGCCCTCTCCGGCATTGCCGAGTCCCTGCCGAAACCCCGCCGACGGGAAGCTGGTGTCCTGCGACTCACGGCGCTTGCCGTACTGGTGAGTCTCCTCGTGACCATCTTCCTAGCACCCGACCTCATCACTGCGTGAGAGACGGAAGGCCTTCGAGTCCACCGACGTTCTGAGAGCACTGTTCTCACAAGTACCCTGCTGCATCCACCCTCTACG
>NZ_JBNTJW010000049.1:0-515 GCF_051195055.1 Halobellus sp. EA9
CGTTCGTAGAATGTCGCGTCGATCGCGCCGTGTTTCGAGGGGTCGTGCAGCTGCGCCGACTGGCGCAGCAGCACTCGGCACACGCTCATACTGATCCGGTCGAACGCTTTACACAACGTGGATGGAGAGGGGAGATCGGCCGCGCTAAGGCCGATCTCGCCGGTTATTTGTGGCATCTCTTTGAGCAAGTCAATCGTCATTCGGTAGGACGTATCGAGGTAAATCCGGAGACAATGGAGGGAGACGAGGGCATAGTCGGCGAATCCGCCGCCACCTTCCGGGGCGGCGGATTCGTCTCTATCACCGGTAACAACTTGGGCAATCGGCACAATCTCACCAGTGAAGCGGGAGATTTGTGTCATAGGCAACCGGATCTCTCCGCTTCAACTCCTTTGATTTAGCGACCCATCCCGACGCTGTCTAGTGATTCAACACAGCCCCTTGGAGGGAAAGCAGATCCACGATGTGGTCGATGACCTCTCGCGGAAGTACATTGACGTAGAGGTCGAAGCGGA
>NZ_JBNTJW010000050.1:0-510 GCF_051195055.1 Halobellus sp. EA9
GATGAATCAGTCGCTCCAATCTCGTTCATTTCTCTGCAGAAATCGAGTCAGCAATCAGAAACGATGGGAACTACCGATAGTCAATGGATTCCCGGACACGGCGGCCCACTTGATAACGCCGTAACTCTTCCCAACAGAGGGGAGTGCGTCAATCAGAACCGGATAGTTCTCGCTGAATCCTCGATTGACAGCCTCATAGAGTCGCTTACGGGCCGTTTCGACCGATGGGGCCACCGACTCCTCCAGAGTATCCATTAGTGATCTGAAACGATGTAGAGTAATATAATGTTCGCGCTCCCCAAATTTGTTAAAATACGGTCTGAATGGTGCGTTGTGGTGGTAGCGTCTTCGTTCTCGCAGAGGCCAAATATTAAGTAATTTACATTTTTTCCCTTTCCAGAACATAATCCGCTATGAGATACTGTACAAAATATCAGTCGATCACATCGAGACCGTTCTGACTCCTCCAGTAGAGCTTGAATCTGCATCTTCGATGCATTGCTGATCCTC